>DNNS01000421.1 GCA_003497555.1 Spirochaetia bacterium | reverse complement strand
GTGCTTCTGGGAGAACTGAACAGCCGACTCTTTCCGGCTGCCTGTGAGCTTGATGTGGGAAACGCTCTCGCCATGACCGCCCTGCGTCTTGCTTCGGAGAAACCGGCAGCCTGTCTTGACTGGAATAATAATTACGGCAGTGAACCCGATAAATGTATTTTATTTCATTGCGGCCCGGTGGCAAAAAGCCTGATGACCGGCAAGGGCGAAGTGATCGACCACCCCATGTTTGCCAAGGCCCTGGGAGCAGGCTGCGGCTGGGGACCCTGCTCGGGAAGAATTGCTCCTGCACCCATGACTTTTGCTTCTTCCAAAACAGAAAATGGTAAAATATATTTTTACAGCGGAGAGGGTAAATTTACCGATGATAAAATTCCGCAGGAATTTTTCGGCTGCGCCGGAGTGGCGCAAATTACAGCTCTGGAGCACGCGCTTTTAATAATCGGACGTCAGGGTTTTCGCCATCATGTAAGCGTAACCCCGGGGCATTACGGTCAGGCGCTTGATGAAGCTCTTATTAATTATCTGGAATATGAAAAAACAGATTTATAAATCAGTGCGGGAATTGTTTTTATTTATTATCATTCTTGCGAATAAATTATTCCTCTAAGAACTGTATGGAATATTCTGCTATCACCCTGCGTCTTTCTTCGGCAAAGTCTTTATGAAACCATAATTGCTGCATGTTTTTTGCACCGGCCGACTGCCGGACGCGGATATTGATTATACAGTTTTCCACAGCAAAATTCATGGCTTCCTTGCTGGTTTCACCCAGTCCCTTGTTGCGTTTTTTATGCAGCATGGTTCCGCCTTTTTTATTCAGGCTGCTGATCAGATTTTCGAATTCTTCATCGTCAATACAGAAAGTTTTTTCTTTTTTCCCGGCCAGGGATGTTTCGACTTCATAGAGAGGAGCTGTGCAGATATGAATAAATCCGAAATCATAAAGTTCGGGCCAGTATTCATAAAAGAACGACAGCATCAGGCTGCGTATGGCGTAACCGTCAAAATCCGCATCCGTAATAATGGCGACCTTTTCATAATTCAGATCGCCGGTATTTTTTAGTTTACCCTGCAGGGGCAGGCCGAGAATGGCAATGATGTTTTTATACTCTTCATTGGCTATGGCTTTGGCAAGCGACATGCCTTTTACGTTCATGGGTTTTCCGCGAAGCGGAAATAAACCATGCAGCTTGGGATTGCGTACCGGCCGCAGACCGGCAATGGCGGAATCGCCTTCGGCAATGAAAAGAATGCGCCCGGGTTCTTTTTCACTGCCGGTCGGCGGAATAAGCTTGGGAATGGTGATGCGCGAGGCTTTGCGTACGCCCCTGGCTGCATCTTCCAGGGCTTTCAGATGCGTGCGTTTTTCCATCTGCAGTTTAATCTGGTCGATTAGGTCGGTTTTACGCAGCAGTTTGGGCAGATGCTCGTCAACAGCGGCGCGTATTTCATTATTCAAATCATTGATCAGGTAGGATTTATCCTGGGATTTAAAACGGGGATTGAGTATTTTTAGATTGATCAGCATGTGAAAACAGCTGCGCACATCATTGCGCGTAGCCTGGGTTTTCAATTTTTTTTCAAGGGCGGTAATGGCCGGTTTTTTACGCACTTCATCGCAAATACGGTTTTCAAGATATTCAATAGCCGAGCCGCCGAGCGAGGAAAAATTGGAATTAACCCAGGTTAAATGTTTGCCCTGATCAAGAATAATGTAGGCATTTAAATCAATTTTGGATGGAGACTGCATATCACGGTAGGACAGGCGGTAATATGCCAGATCAGTTGCACTGAATATTTCGTCCAGCCCTTTTTTAAACAGAAATTTTCCGGATTGTTTGCCGAAATTAAAATTTACCTCGAGACCAGGATTGGTAATGGCAATATCCATAAGGTATTGCTCAACCAGGGCCGGGTTAAAACGCACATCGAGATTATTGAAATATTTTTCATCGAGTTCAAATTCTACCAGTGTACCCCTGGCAGACGGGCTGCAGTTTTTAATCTGGGCTGCCATTTGTACCTGTTTCATAAAATCAAGGCATTTTTTTTTCTGCGGCTCGGCAAGCAGGCTGCAGCCTTCAATAGTTCCGTGCTCATCAAAAAATTTTATTATCTCGCCGGCCTGTTCCTGGTTCAGGCGCAGGTTTTTTAATAATTCCGGAAAAGATTCGTGTACGGTAAAAAGCTTTTGAAATATTTTCTGACGGCAAGAGGTGCGTACCCGGAAATAGCGCGATACAATGCGTACCAGGGAAATTCCCACGCCATTCTGTCCGGCCACATGCTCATCGCGCGCCTGATCGTCAAAATTTTCTCCGTACATGAGGTGCAGGAATACACCCTCGGCATTTTCTGCCGGTATACCGCGCCCGTTGTCTTCAACCGTGATACGGCGGCGGTCGGCAGACAGCGTTACAGAAATGCGGTTCATTTTTTCTTTGGAAGCAATTTTACCGTCCGCCAGATTTTTCCGGTATTCATCAACGCAGTTCATGCAGGCTTCATCCAGGCATTTCATTTTTGCCGGAATGTCCTGAATCTCCCGGTGTTCTATTTCGTATTTTTTACTGCGTCCGTCGAAATTAAAAAAATGCTGTTCAAAGTCGCTCAGGCTGTTCTGTCCCAGCCACATGCCGGTACGCAGCCTGACATGTTCAACATTGGAAAGTTTTATAAACCGGCGTTTTCCGTTTTTATCAATGCTCATGGATCGTAGCGCTCCTTAAGTTCCCGCAGTTCTTCGATCATAAACTGTACAAGCTTGCTGTCGTCTTTTACCCGGTGCTGGAAAAGAGAAAGCTGCTGTTTGGCTTCGGCAATGAGTTTTTTACATTTATCGACTTCATCAAGCGTTAAACGGTAAATCGGCATGGCTGACAGCCATTCAAAATAGACGAATTTGGCCCTTTTAAGCGTTAATTCCAGATCGCTTTTACTTTTTATAGCTGTTACTTTTTTGTTCCATCCCTCGCGGATAAAGCGGATTAGTTCATTGTTTTTTTTGATTTTTTCTTCTTCAATGGCCGAGAGGCGTTTAAACCTGCGAATCAGGTGTTTTTTACGGAAAAGGCTGAAACGGCGGATCACTTCTTCAGGCATTATTTCTGCCAGTGTGCCTTCCACCGTAATCATATTATAGGCTGTTACTTCGTTATTAAATACATCAGTAATGCCGTGCAGCTGGGAAGATTTTTTTCCGCGCTTTATATCAAGTTCTATGCGGAACCGGTCCCGGGAGTGATCGGTATACCCCCCCAAATAATCCGCTTTTTCCTCAAGCAGACGATCAAGCAGGGCAACTACCCTCTCGCGGTTGAAACTTTGCGGCGCATCGGTTATAAAAACCGCATTGCCTTCCTGGGTAAGATTGAAACCGGAAGAAAAAATAAAATCGTTGTTCTCGTTTTTTTCATAACGCAGCGGCCCCAAAAACCCGCGTACCCAGGGATTTAATTTTCGTACCTTTGCGGTTTTAAGGAAAAATATCATTGAGTCGATAATATTTTGCAGACGAAAAGGCGGTATATTACAGCGGAACCCGGTGGCAATACCCTGAATGCCGTTTAAAAGAACCAGGGGAATTTTGGCGCAGAAAAAAGNNAAACAGGTTCATTATCGGTTTCATCATAATTGGCAATATAATCGATATCATCAAGCGATTCGAAAAGTCCGACATCTTTGGAAAAATCGGAAAGTTTTACTTCTGTATAGCGGGGGCTGGCAATTGCCTGCGGATCAAGCGCATCGCCGAAAGTGCCTTCGCCGGCAACCAATGCATGATTGTTGGCAAATGGAAATTCCTGAGCCATGGCTGCCAGGGCATCCTGAATGGAGCGGTCGCCGTGGGGATGATAAGCCATTACCATACCTGCAACTTTTACGGTTTTGGTAAACTGGTTACGGGCTGTGGTATTCCACATAGTCCATAAAATACGGCGCTGTACAGGTTTCAGTCCGTCGATTTCATGCGGAATAGCGCGCGAATCACAGACATAACGCGAGTATTTGCATTGATCGTCATTGACCTGATTTTCAAAAAAACGTTTTATGGGCATAGAAAAACCTGGCAGAGCAGTAAGACAATTTTTACATGAAACAGGGAATATGTAAAATGAACCTTTTATCTCACAAATTCCCTTTTTTTCAAAAAAATGAAAAGCGCGAATTTGTAAGATAAATATTTCCGTATTAAAGCAGAAGACCGGGACTTTTTAAGTGTCTTGCCTTAATAAAATAAATACTATAAACTTTATTAACGGAAAACAGAAATAAACTGTTAAAGCAGCCATCTGTTTCCCGGTATTAATTTAATGAAAATAATTTTTATCAACCCTTCTCCAAAAATCTGGATCAAGAGCACCACTATTCCTCTTGGCCTGGCCTATATAGCTTCATACATGAGAAAACACGCTTATGAAGTCTGCTGTGTTGACCGTAACCTTGATCNNTCTTTCTCTGGCCCGTGAACTTAAAACCCGGGGCGGAATTATTGTTCTGGGCGGCCCGCATCCTACCTGTCTTCCGGACGAATGTTTAGGCGAACCGGCGGTAGATTATGTTGTCAGGGGCGAAGGCGAGATTTCCTTTCTGGAACTATGCGAAGCAATCAGAACACATCAGCCGGTAGATGCCATTGCCGGTATTTCCTTCCGCAGGCGGGACGGAATTATCCATAATCCTGATCGCCCGTTTATAAATAATCTCGATGAATTGCCTTTCCCTGCTCTTGATCTTTTCGGAGATCTAGGCCGTTACTCGCATCCCCAGCCCCTGATCGGATGGCGGAAACCGGCAGTTAATATTATTACCTCCCGCGGCTGCCCTTACGCATGTCATTTCTGCTACAAGGGAACCTTTGGAATATCCTGGCGGCCGCGCAGTCCGGAAAACGTCCTGGCGGAATGGGAACAGCTCGTTCATAAATTCGGTGTGCGGGAACTGTCTATACAGGATGATTGTTTCAACATGAATACCAAACGGGCTCTCGCCATAGGACGCATGATTCGTGAGAGGGGACTCGCTCTGCCCTGGACATTTCCCAACGGTATCCGCGCAGATCTTGTGACCGACGAGCTTGTATCGGTACTCAAAGACGCAGGCATGTACCGGACAGCGATCGGGGTCGAGTCGGGAAACCAGAATGTTCTTGATGATCTGGGGAAAAAAGAAAAACTCGAAGATATTGATACTGCATTCCGGATTCTAAAAAAATACCGGATTCAGACTATTGCATTTTTTGTAATGGGCAACCCTGCTGATACGCCGCAAACCTTACAGGAATCCATAGATTACGCTAAAAAAATCAACCCTACTTTTGCCCAGTTTTCCATGGCAACTCCCTTTCCCGGGACCCGGCTTTATGAAACCGTGAAATCACTTGGCACCCTGCGGATAAAAGGATGGGATGACTACAGTCAATTCGATCAGAAAGGATATTTTGATTATCCTCATCTCAGTGGAGAAACAATCAGGAGCTATGTCAAAAAAGCCTACCGGCAGTTTTATCTCAGTCCTGTAGTTCTGCTGCGGTTTTTTCTTCTGAAAGATTTTTATATCAAAATTCCATCCTATATCGCTGGTCTTATTCATTTTCTTTTTAAAGGCAAGTAAAGCATATTATTCGTATAAACCTTAAAATGAAAACACAGACACAATACAAGATTATTAATGAACTTTGGAAAAGTGTTAAAATACAATATCAACCTAAATACCGGGAATCCCGGTAATATTGACATTTACCGGGATTCCCGGTATACTGCAAATATGAGAATACATCTTCCAAACAGTGCATTTCTTGGTAACATTGATCCTTTCCTTCGGACATTTGAGACATCTTCTCCGGATATACTTGAGATTACTGCGAATGAAAAATGGATTTCTGTGCACCCTGTTGTTTTATCAATGATTGGTGCGCTTGGCGCGTTGATTAAACCAAGTAATATTCGATGCTCAAAATTAGAAGCAAAGTCGAAACATTATCTTTATCGCATGGGACTTTTTAAAATATTAAATATCCCGTCAGATATCCAAATTGTGGAACACGACCCTGCTGGACGTTTTATACCAATAACACAGATATGTACTTCAGGTGAACTTACAAAATTTATTACAGAAATGATACCTTTACTGCATCTTGATCCCGAACAGGCAAAAACAATAGGATACATTGTCAGCGAACTGGTGCGGAATGTAATAGAGCATGCAAATTCCAACTATGGCGCTTTTCTTTGCGCTCAGTATTATGTAAAAAGCAATACCATTCGTATTGGAATTGCCGATGCAGGTGTAGGAATTAAAACAACGATTAACCAGTCTTATTCTGCCAAGACCGACTTGGAAGCCATTAGGTTGGCTCTTTGGCCGGGAATCACCGGCACGACCCGAAGAGAAGGCGGAACAGAACAAAATGCCGGAGCCGGCCTCTTTTTTATAAAATCAATCGCAGGAGTGAATCGTGATTTTTTTATAATTTACAGCGGAGCGGCTTTTTACAAATTACTCAGAAGGCCGTCTTCTTCTAGATTACGTTTAAACGCCGATCCTTTTAAGGATCGGCATTCAATTGATGAAAAGCTTCCATTTTGGCAAGGAACAATAGTAGGTATTGATATTACGCTTGCTCAGACAGAGGCATTTTCACATTTATTAGACGCAATACGCAAAACATACACTGATGCTGTCAAAGAAAGAAAAAAAAAGACTAACTACAGAAAACCAAAATTTATATGACGAACATTAACATTTTTATTAAAGCCGGTGCATTTGCCGAAAATAAAGATATTGCCAGAGACATACGGATCAAGGAACTCCTTCCGGCTTTAACCTGCGGTGAAGAGATTACTCTTGACTTTGAAAAAGTAGATGCTGCGACTCAATCGTTTATTCATGCCCTTATCAGCGATATATTGAGGAAACATGGTCCTGATGTATTGGATCGCATTACCTTCAAATCCTGCAATGTAACGGTAAAAAAGATCATCGAGATAGTCGTTGACTATATGTTAGAAGGTATGTGAATTTTTTGATCAAATCACGCAAGCATGATTTTTTTTATACTAAATGCCATTTTTTTAAATAATTTAGTATTTTTTGAATAAAAATTCGACGCATTATCTTAAAACTGAACTTTAGGTATTCCTGCAAATTTGACATTGCAGTCTATTTGATTTATACTGTGCCTATGCACAAAATAATTATTTTTTATGGGACGCTGTAAAAAGCACCGCTGCATACGCTGGATTGGATCAGATCTGGTATTCAAACCTGCCGGTATTCCCTTTGATACCCTGGAAGAAACTTCAGTAGAGCCTGATGAATTTGAGGCCATGCGTCTTTGTGATCTTGAAGGAAAAAGCCAGATTGAAGCCGCCTCCTGCATGCAGATTTCCCGCGGTACGGTACAGCGTCTTCTGGAAACAGGCAGATCCAAACTGGTATCGTCAATATTATTAAAAAAAGCCATAAGACTCAGACAATAAAAAAACTATAGAGGTACAAATGAAAGATTCCCTGACAGCGTCCCGATTCCGTATGAAATTCAAACCGAATTATATTCCGCACGGAAATGAAGAAAATATTTTTGCGCATGCTTTTCAGGAAAAAATTCCTGTAGTTTTAAAGGGTCCGACCGGGTGCGGGAAAACCCGATTTATCGAGCACATGGCTTATACGCTCGATCTGCCGCTTAGTACCGTATCGTGTCATGAAGATCTGACAGGCGGAGATTTGGTGGGAAGATTTGTTTTCCGCAATAATGAAACAGTCTGGGAAGACGGTCCGCTTACCCTGGCTGTACGCCACGGCGGGCTCTGTTATCTTGATGAAATAGTAGAAGCCAGAAACGACACAACTGTTATAATCCATTCCCTGACCGATGACCGCCGGCTGCTTTTCATAGATAAAACCCGTGAGGTTCTGCAGGCGCACGAAAAATTTCTGATGGTTCTTTCCTATAATCCCGGTTATCAGAATATAATGAAAGATCTGAAAGAAAGCACCAAGCAGCGTTTTATTTCCCTGGTTTTTACGCATCCTGATGCCCAGACCGAAAAGAAAATTATTATCAGCGAATCGGGTACTGACGAACAGACTGCAGGGAAACTTGCCTCGCTTGGGGAAAAAATCCGGAATTTAAAGGGCTACGGATTGTCCGAAGGAGTATCCACCAGACTGCTGGTATATGCCGGCAGAATGATCCGCTCCGGAGTAAATCCTTCTGCTGCCTGCCGCTCGGCCAT
>DNNS01000682.1 GCA_003497555.1 Spirochaetia bacterium | reverse complement strand
TGATAATATGCCAGCGCCGTATAATATTCCAGATCGTAATCTATACACTTTATCTTGCGCGCTGTTGTCAAAGCCGCGGCAGCTTTTTCATATTCTCCAAGCCGGCAGTTGATCATACCGTTTAATTTATAAAAAGTAAATTTTTCATCGTCGCTTTGCAATTTGTTAAAAGTTATTTTTTCCGCTGTAAGCCGGGCATTTTCATAATCTTCAATTGCATAATAAAGTCCTGCCAGGCTTAAAATATAATAATCCCTGCTGTCCAGGGAAATAATTTCCCGCAAAGCTTCTGCTGCCCGGTTAAAATCCTGTTCTTTCATATAGTTATTGTACTGCAGGGCTGTCCTTTCCGTGATTTTTCCAAGCCAGAACTGCAGAGTGCTGTTACCGAGTTTCCCGCGGCAGGAATGAAATTCATATTTAAGATTATTCCATCGGTCTTCAGTTTCAAAAATCGAAAAAAGTATCTGATAGTATAAATCGCTGCGCGGCGCTTTTTCCATCGCCTTTTCCGCTTCCGGCAGTTTTCCCAGGTAATAAAGCGAATGAGCATATAACAGGTGATTCTGCATGTCGGAAAAAACCTCTGTATTTGATTCGGCAAAACCGGCGGCTTTTTCATATTCTTCGCAATAATAATAACAGTTAAAAAGAGGCAGCAGCACACGGTGATCTTTATTCCCCTGCCTGAAAATTATTTCTAAATTCTGCAGGGCCTGATAATATTTTTTCCCATTGAATAATTCCAGAATGGCTGTCAGATCGGAAGGCGGAACAGATTTTGTTTCCTGGCAAATAATTTCAGCCGACCAAATCAGCAGAAAAACCAGGAAAGTGATTTTATCGATAAATTTCATGATCAATTTGCCCGGCAGCGAATACTGCGTAAAATAAAATCAATTTTTTCATTATTCTTTTCGGAGTCTGCGGCAAAAAACAGCCTGGCCATGCGATTTTCGTCTATTTCTGCGCTGTATAGCAAATCATTATTTTCGTAAATTTCAAGCACATTTCTGCGGATTTCCAGCTTGACTGTTATTTTTTTGCTTAAAAGCTGCCTTACCTTGACCAGCAGCGGATTATCAGATTCAATAGTACGGGAACGAAAATCCGAAACGGCATAAATGCCTTTATTGTTGAACAGAACCGTAATTTTTTTTCCGTTATTAAAAATAATAAAAAACGAAAAGTCGCCTTCCCTTTTTCTTTCCACGGAAAAATCCAGGCTCAGGGAGTCAAGAAAAAACGGTTTGCTCATAATACCGCTGCCCTTCCAGCGTCCGCCTTCCGCACTGCCGGTTACTGACAGGCCGCGAGCGGAAAAATCACAATTAAAATTGGAGCTGGTTACCACCGGCTGCCAGATATCTCCCGGCCCGGAAAAATTATCATTGATCTCGGCAAGCAGATTTATGGAATAAATTTTTCGTTCCGTTATATTCAGGGGAATTTTCTTGACAGCCAGACCGCTGCGTACGGTAATAAATTTTTCCGTGTTGGGAACATTGCTGACAATCATACTGCCGGTAAAATCGTAACGCCTGCCGGCAATCTCGGCAGTGGAGCGGGTATCATTGCCCAGAAGCGAAAGCTCCAAATCGGTATAAAAACGATTCAGCGGAAATTTTATATCCACCGCGGTTTCCTTATCAATATTTTTTTCAAGTGAAATATCTTCCCAGCCGGCGACGGCTGCTTTAAACGTATGCTTTCCGGGTTTGAGAAAAAGCACAAGGGGTTTGCCTTCCGACCAGGCTACCGGCGCGTTGTCAATATAAATCAGAGCATTAAGTATATTGACCTGTACCGATACGCGGCAAAGAAAATTTTTATCTAAATAATCAAAAAATTTAGTGCGGAATTTTTCCATGACAGACTCTATTTCACTCTGGTTTTTACGAACAGCGCTGTCATGAAAGACAGTTACCGGCGCCAGAGTATTTTCTGCAGCGTAAAAACGCGAAACTTTTACCATCATATTTTCTTCCGGGTCGCGGTGAAAATCGGCATCATGGGTTGTTGAAAAAACCAGCTGATTGTTTTTCGAAAAAACATTTACGGAAAAACGGAGTATTTCTCCGGCTATTGTAATCCTGGGTACCAGGCTCAGGTCAAAACCCCGGTCTTTTTTTTCAAAAGATACGTTATTATCAATCATTTCTTCTAACAACAGGCGTGCGGATTTTTCACAGGCAGCAATTACCGGGTCCGCCGCATACCCGGAAGGGTATGCGGCAACCGTCATGGACAGCCGATTCTGCGGAGGAATCAGCTCCTGTTTTTCACTGCTGCGGGGAAAATCTCTGGCCAGATCATAAAACTGGCATGCGCTTTCGCTTAAAAAAAATTTATGACGGGGAACAAAAAATTCCCTGGCAACCGGTTTAACCACACCGATACTTACCGTATGCTTGAAACCTTCTATTCTGCGCACATTAAAAACACGGCCTATACTATAATGCACCTCATAACGGTAGCTGCCCAGCAGAATACCGGCACCGGCGCCCCAGTTAAGATGCACTTCACGGAAATTATCCGTCGGAAAACCGATGGAAGCGCGCGGTACCAGATACCAGTCCCGCAAGGCTTCAACCGCCGCGCCTATCACCATTTTTCGTTCCGCGTAATCCGATTTTATCCCTGTTACAGAAGAGGCGGATGCCTGTGCCCCCAGTGACATCTGCGGTTCATCATATAAAAACTGAATTCCGGCAGAAGATGAAATTTTTTTTATTTGATAATAAATTCCTGCAGACATTTTAAGACCGTCAGAAAAGGCAAAGCTGCCGGTCCGGGTTGTACCTATAAATGGTATTTCAGCTGAAATTCCCGCACGCAGCAAATTTTCTTTCACAGGCAGGGCATAACTTGTACCGATACGTAATATCGTGTCAAAATAATTATGGTAATATAATTTATGAAAAACCGCTTCAGCGGAAAGCCTAATACATAAATTTTTAATTATCATCATGGACGCCCCGCCGGAAGCATTGATGTCATAATCGGCGAGTCCCGAATCAACCGGAATGCCGTTAATTACTGAATAATTAAGATCATTATAATCGGTAAGATTTATAAAAGAATGGCAGAAGAGCAGAGAACCGCCAAAAACCAGACGCTTTTTTTTATATACTGCCTGCATGGTTTCGCGGGTATTATTGAGAAAAAGCGGAATATGGGCAATTTCAAATCTTGCAGTGGGTACATAATACATCAGCGCCGGGTTAAAATATAATGCCGAGGCATCATCGGAAAAAGCATAGAACCCGTTTGCCAGGGCGCCTACCCGCGCGGTTGTGATTGTTCCGGAAGCATTGCAGAGAACGGCTGACAGGTAAATTATAATAAATGATCGCATCATATCAGAAAAAATCATCCGCTCTTGCTGCTGGGATATTTAATCCCCCAGTGAAACGGATGGTAACTTTTATTTCAAATTCTGTTTTTAATCAGGAATTTATTTTTCTTTAAGCATCAGATTTTCATCGGTATCGGTTTTTTTCTCGCGAATCTGCACTTTTCCGTTTTTCATAATCACAGCTTCTTCGCTGCTGTCCCGGTCTATGTCAATAGTTTCTGCATTAAGTATCCGGTTTATTTCCGCCGGATTTTTAATTTTTTTACTGTCGATTATCTCAAGCTTGGCAAGATTGATTTTTATTTTATCGGCATCCCGGGTTGTTTCCACAGCAGTAATAGCTGCCATATCTTTGANNAAGCAGGGATATTCCTCCGATTACTTTTTCTTTTTCAAAAATAACTCCGGCTTTTATTTCTTTCATTTCTGTAACTTCGACAGAACTGCTGCCTTTATTCATTTTTACTTTTCCGGTTAAAACTGCAATACTGGAACTTCCGGGCTCGGTACTGACCATAAATGAAGTACCGCGCACCCCGGCAATAATCGTTGGCGTAATTACAGAAAAGCTTTCATTTTTTGCCAGTTTATTAAGGCTGGTAAGAACTTTACCCTTGCTGATATTTATCTGCAGATTTGTGTTCATCAGTCCGTTAATGCGAAAATCGGTAAGCGCCTTGATTCTGGCAACACCTTTACCGGTTATTTCCAAATCAACAAACGAAGAAGGTCCGGTACTGATGGAATCTCCCTCGAACAGTTCGGTTCTTTCCATCAAACGGACACTTTTCCCGCTGATTACCGCTTTTACCATACCCTGGGTTTTAAGAACTACCGCCCGATGCCTGACAGGGTCGGGAATTTCTTCGGCTTCCGATGTCTCTTCCGTTTTACTTTTGGAGCAGCCTGCCAAAATGAGAGCAGCAACCGCTATCGCAGCACAAACTAATAATAATTTCTTCATAAGATTCCTCCTTAAGATATTTTATAATTATAACATAGATGGGAATTATATTTATCTGAAAGCTTCAATTTTACGTACACTTTTCCATCCTTCGCCTTCAATTACCAGAAAATACATTCCGGCCGGAAGCCTGCCGGCAGTATCCTGCCAGGTAACCTTGTTGTAACCCTCCGGGTATATGGTTTCTTTAACAGTACTGATTAATTTCCCGCTGCGGTCGAAAATCCGTATTAATACTTTTCCTGATTTATCCTGTTTGAAAAAAATATCAAGACCGCTTCCGGCCGCAAGATTAAAAGTTGAATTATATATACTGCCTGAGTTATTTTTTAAAACCACATACGGAAAAAAAGTATAGGAAAAATCCCAGGAATAATTGGTTATTTCCGAAAAAACGATTTGTAATTTTTTTGTACCCGGAGAACGCGCTGCAATCGGAAATGATAATACTCCGCCTGATGTTCCTGACTGGCAGAATTGATTTTCCTGCAGAGTCTGGCCGTTGACAATTATATTGGAACCGGAAATAAGCCGTATATTAAATAAAATACCATCCTTCATGGGCTGCTGGTTAAGCTGATTTATTATAACCGGAGAACTGATTTGGGCTTTTTCGATACCGTCTGCCATAATAAAACGCTTGTCGGCTGTAAAAGGAATATTGGCCGGCGGTATATTAAAACGCAGTAAAAACGGACCCAGAGCCCGGTAATTTAAACCCGGATGCGAATAACCGGCCTGATTAACAGTTAGAATATGAAAGAAATAATCAGCGGTAACATTGCGGGTTTCCATAACCGAATTTGTGGTATTCTGCCAAAAAGTCATCTCGGTTTTATTTTTTACTTCTTGGGCAACACTGAAATTATACCAGGCCTGGGCATAACTGTTGGAGTTAGACACTTGCCCTAAAGAAAAAATATGTTCTGCGGTCTGTACAATTGCGTTCTGCGGAGTGGAAGTGGTAACCGGCGGCAGTCCGGCCAGTGTACAATTGGAATAAGGTCCGCTCCACGAACTTTGAGCATGACTGAGTTTATCCATAAATCTGATATAATATTCCTGCCAGGTATTGGAATGCAGGCCGGTTATGTCGATACAG
>DNNS01000181.1 GCA_003497555.1 Spirochaetia bacterium | reverse complement strand
CGTAGCGAGTGATTAAATTATTTTCATCGTTCTGGGTGCCGCTATTGACATGACGACTATCTTGAATAGTTTTTTTGTTTTACTTTTTTGTCTTTTTTTAACTTATATCCGCACCACTTTTTTTCAAGCTGATAAAATAACGCGGAATTTCTTCGGAATCAAGGTTCGCACGCGTTTTATCAGCTGGAAAACGCACGATTGTCTCCATAGCTGTACGTAATCAATCAGCCGATCCATATCGTTACGAGGCATAAAGCATTCTTCCGGAAGTATATGCTTCATTGCGTATATCGTTGGACAGAAAATTCGCAGCCCGGGTGTATACCCTGATTCAAAATCAATGAGAATGTCTATGTCGCTCTGCTCATCAGCGGTTCCACGGGCATATGAGCCGAACAGAATAGCTTTTCGTACATGATTTTTGATGAAATATTCAACGAGTATTTTTTCGGGAATATTTATTGTCATGCTGCCTCGCGGCTGCCGGTAATTACCGGATATTTTGCAGCAGTCTTATATAAGTAAGTATTATGAATTGTATCGTACATAGACTATACTCCATATAATTGATAAATATATTAGGGTATAGTCTATTTATTGATATTTATCAGTGTTTACTGATTTTTACAAATACCTGCAGTTTGCTGATAAGCCTTCGCCGCATTATGGTGTTTTCATTTCTGAAGTTGTTAATTTTTATATAGCGCTTACCCGGTATATATATAACTTTTTGTATGGGGTATTTGCGGCAAACCCCGTCGCCTGTATATTATACTGCCTGGTACTGAAAATTACTCAAATCTTTTTGCGGAACCCGCTCGCTGATATTTAGAAATTCAACACCTGTTACTTTTCCTTCTTTATTAAAATCAAGAATAATACCCGGCTGTATTTCTTCGGAATCAATAATTTTTTCTTCGTCAAGTCTTAAAAATAAAGCGTCATTTTCCTTATCAAATTTCAATCTCATAATGACCTCCCGGCTTTTCTGTCAAAAAAAGCAGTAACTATAATCTTTGGTGATTTATAGGAATTTACTACAACATGCAGCACTCTGTTTTCGTATTCAGAAATCCTTTTAAAGTAATGGACTGTATCATCTTCCTGATTTTCCTTTTTTTGAGGATCAGTAACTGTCTCTTCAACCCAGTTTCCCTTGATGTTTCGTTCAACAAGCATTTCCTTGCAATGATTTGATAATATATAACCATGCATATTCTAATTATACGATAAAATCACAATTTTTTTCATTTTTCAATTGCCGCAGGTTTTTTTCTGAATTCTCTCGGCGTTATTCCCTTCAAAGCCAAAAACGTACTGTTGAATGTTGAAATATTTTCAAACCCCAGACTGTAGGCAATATCAATAATCCGTTCTCTTTTGTTTACCAGCCTGTCAGCCGCTTCTTTTATGCGCAGGCGATTTATATACTCGCTGATTTTTTCTCCGTATAGCTGTAAAAACATTCTGCCCAGATGATCAGGGCTTAATTCCACAGTCCGCGCCAGTTCTNNTCCCGGTTCAGGGCTGCCATAAAATTAATTCCAATAAAATCATGGACTTTACGTACTTTCATCTCGGTCAGACCGGAAATTTTTTTCTTTTTCCCGCGCAGCCCGGCAATTTCCGCCTGCAGCTCATCCCGCATTATTTTGAGTTTTATCTGCGAATTGATGCGGGCCAAAAGTTCTTCAGTGTTAAACGGCTTGCAGATATAGTCGGTTGCGCCCTGAGCGAATCCGCACAGTTTGTCGGACATCTGCGCTTTGGCAGTAAGCAGTATAATCGGAAGATCTGCCCGGGAGAAATCGGCGCGTATTTTTGTCACCAGCTCGCTGCCGTCCATTTCCGGCATCATTATGTCAGATACCAATAAATCAATTTTTTCATGAGCCAGAAGTTCCAGAGCCTGCCTGCCGTTTTCTGCCGTATAAATATTGTACCTGGCACAGAGTATTTTGGTTAAATAATCAAGCATTTCACGGTTATCATCAACAATTAATACGGTATTTCTTTTTTTCGAGGCAGGCGTTTTAGCTGCGGTATTATTTCCAGCTGTGTCTTTCTGTCGGCTTGGAGCAAGGCCCATACCGATACTCGACCACAGGTTTTTACTTGCTGAAGGTTCGACTTTATCATTTGAGGCAATTATGATTTCTTCACTGACAATGGGCAGCCTCAAGGTAAATTCCGAGCCATGTCCCGGACTGCTTTTTACACTGATATCGCCGTTATGCAGAGCTGCGATTTCCTTTACCAGGAAAAGCCCTATTCCCGTACCCTCGTATTTGCGCGCAGAGGAAGTATCAATCTGGCTGAAGCGCTCGAAAATCATTTCCTGTTTGTCTTCCGGAATACCGATACCACTGTCTTTAACGGTTAAAAAAAAATCATTTTTTTCTGCAGAAAGAAGCACTTTAATTATTCCCCCGCAGGGAGTAAATTTCAGGGCATTGGCGAGCAGATTAAACACAGCTTTTTCAAACAGATTTACATCAACGCAAACCGGCAAATCCGGATTAAGCATACTGGTAAAAGCAAGCTTTATATTCCGGCTTTGGGCTGCGGACTTCACCATGGCAATATACTCTTTTACAAGTTTGACTATCGGTACCGTTTTTTTCATTGTTTGAATTTTTTTTGCTTCAATTTTGGAAAAATCGAGAAGATTATTGATCAGGACTGCAAGCTTGCGCGCATTTGCGAGCATGACCATGAACATCTTTTTTTCTTTATGATTCTTTTTATTTTTCAGCAGTGTTTCCAGAGGGCTGATAATCAGCGTAAGCGGGGTACGCAGTTCATGGGATACATTGGCGAAAAAGTCGGATTTAAGTTTGTCGAGTTCCTGCAGCCGCGCATTGGCATGGGTGAGTTCCGAGGTGCGTTCTTTTACTTCCAGTTCAAGGCCATCACGTTCGGTCACGAGTTTTTGAAAAAGAGAAGTTGTTTCGTTTTTCTGTAAAAGCACATCAGCGCTATATGCTTCGTTGTCACTTTTTAATTTGCTGTTTTTCCTTTCAATAAAAACAGCGCTTGTCAGCAGAATAACACTCGCTATAATTGCGAGTACTTTGCTTGCCAACAGCCCGATAATCAGCAGACAGGCAGTTATTAAAATAAGCAGCTGCGCAGCGGAAATATTAATTTTTTTTCTATCTGCTGGCCAAATAATTTCATAAAGGCAGCAATTTTCTCCTTTAGCCAGACATCTGCTATGATAAATAATTGCCGGCTGTTTTTGTTTAGAGACAAAGAAAGGCACATTAGCGGTTACCCCCAGATGGCAGAGGCATAACTCTCTGGCAACAGACAGTTGATATTTACCGATTTGATTCCGGAAAGTTTGTGAAAAATTAAATTGATATTGAGCCATACGATTGTTGGCTTTGATTGTACGGTATTCGATATTGAGGCTATTGTTATAGACAATATTGGGAATATTGGAAACAACGTAACCAAGAGCCGTGTAGGAATGTCCGATTATTGCTCCAATCAAATCTGTTGGTTTAATCAAAAAATAGGAATTCTTCTGAAACAAATTGTCATTACTGATAATCTTGAATAGCTCAAAGGCCAGATAACAAAATTCCCAGGAAAACCAGTGGTATATCCTGGAAATTGCTTTTTTCACCAATTCCGGAGTATAGGATTCTGAAAAAAAACCAGCCAGGATGCTGTAAAGAAACTCCAGTAATTCTTCAGAAAATTTTTCCCGGAAAAGCGCAAGCGGAGCATAAAAGCAGAATCCGGAAAAATCCTTTATATTTCTGCCCCAGGGAGGCGATGAAGTATTTCCCTTTTCATATATTTTATGATAGCAGCTTAATTGATCATTATTATTTTCTCCAAAATGAAAGTCATTCCTGCCGATAACCTTTTTGGTGAACATAATAAAATAGAAAAAATATTCATTGGTATACCGGCGTTTTTCATCAAGCAGTTCGTCTCTGGTTATACTGAAATCGCTGCCAAGAGCATAGGTGTTGAGCAGTTTAATCAGGTCCGCTGTACTTCCGCCGCATTCTTCAAAATACAGCAGGGTTTCGCGTACTGCTTCGCCCGAGATTCCGTAAATATCTTCAATTTCCTGCGCAGCCGGCGCTCGATATTTTTTATCATTGTCAAGCGGCCAGGGAGCATAGCGCATTGTCCGGCCTGCAAGATCAATTCCCCATGATTTGGATGTCATGACTTCTCCCCCAAAAAATAGATAAGACGGAAATAGCTTTTTACATCACGCAGCTCTTTGCCGGTATGATGTTCCTGGCGGTTATAAATTTGGGGCTTCGGAGTTTTGAGTGGGTTCAAATTTCAACTCTGCCAGGCAAAAAAGCTAATTTGCCAAGGTAAAAAATTTTTCACATTCTTAATTGAATTTATTCGCGCCTGTCCTTGCCAGCCGATTACACCAGAGAAAAAAATAAGCTTCTTAGAAAGTCCTCTGCGGGCTCTGCGAGAACCAATTTTTATTTTGCTCTTGAGTAATCATAAACGCTGTTTTCACTGCCGCAAAAATCCATCGCCTATACAAAGCAAAGGGTTGACACGGATTGCATTGATTTCCACGGATTTTTTAATCTGTGTTAATCCGTGAAATCCGTGTCTGTTTTTTTTTGCCTTAAAAAAACAATTAAAGCGCCTCGTGGCGCACCGGAGTCCGCAGAGGAATAAACATTATTATGCATTTTCTTGGTCTTCATGATTTTTTAGTTTAATCAAATCAACTCCGTCAGGCATAATGTCTAATTTTCATTGATGAAAACTATGGCCTATAGAAAACTTTTTTATTCGCTCCTACTCATACAATGCCATAAAATCATTCAAATTTGCTAATACCCACTCAAAAGCCGGATGCGCCATAAATTTTATAAAGTCCTTACCCCGTATTTATCTGATAATTTTTTTAATTTTGAATCTAGTGTAAGGAGCGCGGCATTGTAACGAAAAGCGAGGGAGAGGTAAAGCGCGTCATATACCGGATGGCAGTTTTTACAGGAAATTCCCCATGCTTCAAGATATAATTCTTTGGCAGGAAAAAAATTATCGCAGATGCTGATTGCAGTATCGATCATAAAAAGCGTAGTCTCCCCGAGTCTGGCATTATCGCAACTAATAATTCTTGCGTAATTATTGATTTTCTTTACCCCAAGGCGTTAGCATCAAGTAGTAGAGACACACAGAACGCACATGATGATTTATTTTATACTAATAATATATCGTTAAAAGCCAATAAAGTGAAGGATATTTTTAAAAGTTGCACTAACGGTCAAGTTCCTTATGGATATTCATATTATAAAAATCGTTTAACTAAAAATCCTGCTGAGCAGAAAATTATCTGTGATATTATTGCTCAAAGGAAAGCAGGCAAATCACTTAGAGAGATATGCCGGTATTTAACCAGCCGTAATACCCCTACCAAAAATGGAGGTAAATGGCAAGCCAATACTGTCAGGAAAATAATTGAATCTTCAGTAATGAAATAGATACGAAATAATGCATACTGAAAAGGAATTATGTTCGAAAAATAACAGATAATGATCTGCGACGAACAGCTGGCATCCGGGAAATATTTAAAATTTATTTTTGTTGACATAGAGCCAATTATCGAGAATAATATAGTATGAAGTCAAAAATAAATGCCTTTTTAATTATACTGTCATGGAAGGCTGTAAAATTAAAACGAATATCACCATTTTTAGGTAATCTAATAAGTGCAACCTGTTTTCGTCTGATTTTTTATATTAACGTCTTTTTTTTAACTTGTATTTATCCTTTCAGAAATCTTGACTGTTAAATCCATTCATTATTCCAGATATTATTTGCATGATCCTGCTGCCACTTGAAATAGAAGAACAGATACCCTTATTATATTCAACTGAAAATTATAAACCCGAAAATGTATCAGTCATCATTAAATATTTTTATCCCTGCGGCTCAGCAACATGGTACGTTACTGAGTATTCTCCAGCAGATAAATTATTTTTTGGATTTGCTGAACTACTACGTGGTGAAGGTGAACTCGGGTACTTTTCTCTTGCTGAGTTATCGAATTTTAAAGATAAATATGGGATCGGTATTGAAAGAGATGTTAATTTCAGCGGATGTTTGCTTCAGGTTATTTTAAACGGGAAAAGGCCTTGAAATGAATGAAGAGTTAAACAGGGTTTTACTTGATTTCCAGCAGTTTCTTATAGACACATGGGATTTTACAATCCATATAATAAATGCATATATCACAATCCTTGTGCCATTTCTTATCTGGCTTGATACAAAGGCATATCCGCTGGATCATAATAAATTACTTGAATATTTCCAGGAATATAAAGATCAAATTGGAATGTCCGTTGAGGAGCAGGATTATATCGACGATTATATTTATGACTTCATTTTTTATCTGGAAAAGAAAAATAGTAAGCCGTAATTTATTTCAAAAGAGAGAAAAAAAAGTAGTCCTATTTCAATAAGGAGTCAACAGTAACATCAAAATATTGGGCTATTTTATACAAAGTAAAGACTTTCATATGATACGGCCGCTGCGATTCGTATTTTTGATAAGAAACAAGATGCATTTTCAGTGCGTCAGCTGCTTTTTCTTGGGTCAGATTATTCTCAATACGTAACTTTTTAAGATTTTTGGCAATAATTTGTAATAACCTGTCTTCTTCCGGTGTTCTGCGTGTTTTTATATTTCTTTTCATCTGTCGCATTCCGAATAAAAATGTAATATAATTAGCGATAGAAATTAACAGTCTACAGACTGTTAAAGAAACAGGAAGATTTTATGAGACGCGTTTTTATTTATTGTTTATTAAGCTTTATTACTAGCTCATGCACAGAGGCAACTAATAATTTTAAAGCAGAAGATTATTTTCCAAAAACTCAAAAGGATTATTTAAGATATTATGTGCTTACAAAAGATACTTTGAAAACAGTTTTTAAATATAAAGAATCAGAAAATGCGTTAATAGAAATATGTGAAACAGCAGTAGGTAATCCAAGTGCATTTTATTATAAGTATGAAGATGATCGGATAACAATTTATTCATATAGTGTTGGTTCCGGCACTTGGGGCATTGGAGAATTATTTTTAAGTAATCCGATAAAATTAAATGAATCCTATAATAAAAAACAAGATTATAAAAACAATTATGTTTATAAACAAATTGATAAATTAGAAGAATTTAATGGAATCCGGGATTGTATCGAAATACAAGAATTTTTTTATGACAACGAGACTAAAGAATCAAAATTAATTTGTTCTAATATTTATGCAAAAGGCATAGGGAGTATTGCGGCTTGTGTTTATCGAGACGGGGAAAGAAAAATCGTCTGGATAAGAAAAGAATCGTAGAGGAATTTATGAAAAAAGGTAACTATTCAGCCAGTTTTTTA
>DNNS01000325.1 GCA_003497555.1 Spirochaetia bacterium | reverse complement strand
CTCTGCGCTCTCTGCGAGAGACATATTTTCATGGTTTCGGGTGTCCTGTGGACATGACGACTCTTTCGGCATTTATCCGGCATAATGTATCAATCTGCTGCGGAGAAAATTTTAGGGTATTTTTTAAAAAATGCGCACAATCCGCAAGAGTAAAAGAAGATCCGACCAGGCATTTTTTTGACGGATTATGAAGATAACCGTTTTCCTCTAAAATTATATCATTGCCAAGAGAATTATACTGTCCGGGAGGCATTCCGGCAATAGGAGAGGCGTCACTGACAATTATCACATTTTCAATTCCTTTTAAATTAATAATACCTTTGATCAGATAAGGCGGTAAATGATGCCCATCGGCAATAAGCATGGGAATCAGCCCGGGGTGCAGTAATCCGTTTATCAGCGGATTATAATGGCGATGTACTTCATTAGGCATGCCGTTTCCCAGATGCGTCAGGGTTTTTGCCCCGGCCTGATAAAGCCGCTCCAGGTCGCTATAACCGGCAAGCTGATGTCCCAGAGAAACAATGATTCCCATTTTCACGGCTTCGCGGCAAAATGCTTCCGCTCCGTGCAGTTCTGCCGCTATGGTAAGCAGAATGATTTTCCCTTCAGCCAGGTCATTAAGCTCTTTAAGATAATCCGTATCGGGTGTGGAAACCCACTCCGGATTATGCGCTCCGACTGCACCTGCTGACGGGGAAATAAAAGGACCCTCAAGATGAATCCCCGGAATCTTGTTTTTAAAATATGGTTCGTTTATCAAAGCAGCCAGGCGCGGAAGATTTTTTTTATAATTCCCGCGCGCAGAAGTAATTACTGTGGGAAGAAACGCACCTGCTCCTTTTTCCAGATAGGAATTAAACGCCAGTCTGATATTGTCTGTTGTTTCATCTGCAGAGCTGAACTCAATTTTTAAGTAACCGTTTACCTGCAAATCAAAATAATTATGTGTCATTTTAATTTTACAGAAGGCTCCTTTCCGTAAGTGATCACTGCCGGCTTACCGCTGTTGGTAATGGAAAGCCGCCCGGCTTCCATTACCAGTTCATTGTAATAACTGTTGGCCGGAGTGGCAAGTATGCCTGCCTGATCGATTTTTTGTATTATTTCCCGGCGGCCGTCAAGATCTGAACGGGCATTTACTTCATTCACGCAGTTCAACAATTTTTGTATGGATCTGTATCCGTAACCGACCGGCTCCAGACCGTCGCCTCCGTACTCCACGTATTTAAAATAATCAGGACTGGGTTCATTATAATAAGTATCGCCGGGCTGAGTACCTTTTTTCAGCAGGGAATATTTTATGCCTCGGTATTGATCCTGATGAAACAGATAACCTGCGTCTTTTTCGCCCCTGCACAGCATCTGCAGGCCCTGGGTATTACCGCCAGGAGCAATATCAGGATATCCCATGGCATTCTGCACATTCAGACAGGCACCGTTGTTCCAGATAACCCGTCCGTCGGTATAGAGATAACCTTCTTTCCCGTTAGGGTATTTATTGATAATACCGTAAACGGAAATTTCCACAGGCAGCAGTCCGGTAATAAAATGCACCTGATCGATATAATGGCACCCTACATAACTGAACATATCGGAGTTTTCTTTGGTACACCAGTTCTGAAAATTGGAATTACGGTAATACCAGGGTTCCACCATGGTAGCCTGACCCAGCATGAATTCTCCAAAATCGCCGCTTCGGTAATGTCGCCTGGCCATTAACGCCCGATCATCTGAGCGTTTATGATATTCAATACCGGTGAACAGACCTTTTTTAAAAGCCAGTTCTTCTATTTCTCTGGCTTCTTTATATTTCAGCACCAGCGGTTTTACGGTAATTACATGCAGATTACGGCCAAGCGCTTCTTTAATGGCATTATAATGCAGCTGATCCGGCAGGGCAATAAAAGCTATGCTGCCGGGGTCTGCCTGGTCAAGTACTTCTTTATAAAGATCGGGAAACGGTTTGTCAAGCGGTTCTCTGGTAAAATCGGGAAAAGATCTGAAAGAAAACCCCGGGAAAGCGGTTTTTATACTTTCCGATTCCGCCAGACGTTTAAGCGGTTCGCCGTTAAGAGCGCATACGGAAATATCGCTGATTACGCCGATGCGTTTCAGCTGATAAAGAGACGGGAGTATCTGGACTTCAGTGATCATACCCCCGCCGATCACAATTACCTGCGGTTTATTTATCATGCCGTATTCCTTATCCGAGTATTTCTGTACAGGCTTCATCAAGTACCGATATTCCTTCCAGCAGGGCATCTTCATTAATAATCAGAGGCGGAGCAATTTTTATACACGAGCTTTGTATTCCAACCGGGGCAAACATCAGCAGACCTTTCTGAAAGCATTTTTCATTGATATTAAGAGCCAGCTCGGGGTTCGGATCTTTAGTGCCGGACTTGACTGCCTGAATCCCTGCAACCAGCCCTCGGGAAAAAACATGCCCGAGGGTATCCGGGTGTTTTTTACATATTCCCTCTAATTTTTCCTTTAAAATTATCCCTAATCGGGCAGCGTTTTCCGCAAGTTTTTCTTCTTTAAGAATTTTTATATTGGCCAGGGCTGCGCTTACCGGCAGAGGAGAAGCGGAATGGGTGGATGTCATGGAACCCGGGGCGTACAAATCCATAATATCTTTTCTTCCGATTACTGCTGAAAGCGGCAAACTGGAAGTAATACCTTTACCGCAGCAGATTAAATCAGGCGTCAGATCATAATGCTCATAGCAAAACCACTTGCCGGTACGGCCGAAACCGGACTGTACTTCGCTCATAATTATCAGTATATCATGCTGTCTGCAGAATTTTCCCATTTCCCGGGCATAATCATCCGGAAAAAAATGCGGACCTACACCCTGATAAGATTCGGACATAACTGCGCAAATTTGTTCCGGGTTGATATTGCGTTCCCTGATCTGTTCCAGAAAAGCGCTGAATGAGATTTTGGTATTACGGTATCCGTCAGGAAAGGGAATAACGGCAAAATCTGGATCAATATTGACAATCCATTCTTTAAGCCCGGGAAGCCCTCCTGCCATCTGCGCTCCCAGTGTACGTCCGTGAAAGGCATGTTCAAAAGTAATTATAATATTTTTTTTTCTTCCGTATTTTTTATGTCCGTAAGTACGGCTCAGTTTGATGGCATTTTCTGTAGCTTCAGAACCTGTAGACAATAAAAAAGTGGAATAATTTTCAGGCTGGGGTGACAGATTGGTAAGTATTTCGCACAAAGCAGCTCTTTTTTCATGCACAAATACATAGGTCCCCAGAAGCCCCCGATCGATTTCTTCTTTAAGAGCTTTACGGATTTCTCTGCGGCCATGACCGGCATTGGCCACCAGCACGCATGATGACCAGTCGAGCCATTTATTCCCCCAGCGGTCAAAAATATAAATGCCTTCGGCATGATCCCAGATTACAGGAGGCTGTCCCATCATGGATTGCGGTTCAAATTGTTTAAGTTTGTTAAAAATTTCCAGACTTTCCGGTACCGGTAATTTGGTTTTAATAATTCTATGTCTGGTTTTTACTGCCGGCACAGCAGCGGGTTCAAGATTGTATTTGGCCATTTAATAGCTCCTTCTAATAAAATTTTATAATTTTTAAAACTTAGTTTAGACTATATACAATGTATAGTATAATCTATTTTTACAGATTTTGCAAGAAAATTTTATTTTTTTTAAATATAATATTATGCGATAATTACCCGATGGACACATTTAATCCGCAGCAGATAAAAATTGAAAACTCGCGTCTGCTTCTTCAATATGTTCAAAAACGCCGCCAGACCACCAGGGCGGAACTGGCGCGGCTTTCCGGACTTACCCGCGCAACAGTTTCGTCAATTGTTGATGATTTAATCTCCAGAGGGTATTTGGCGGAAACCGGTTACGGCCCTTCCAGCGGAGGAAAAAGACCCACAATGCTGCAGCTTGATACTTCCAGCATTCGTTTTTTAGCAGTGGATTTTTCCGGATTAAAAACCATCAAGACTATACTTTCTGATTTGCAGGGCCGCATCTGCGATCAGAAAATAATCAGTCTGCAGCCCGATAAAGCGCTTGCGCAGATAAATGATCTCATCATGTTTTATGCCGAAAAAAACCAAAAATCTCTGCAGGCGGCTGTACTGCCGGNNCGAGCAATACCTTGAGCAGCTCGAAAAAAAATACGGTTTTCCGGTATTTCTGGAACGCAATGCCCATTCGGCAGCATACGGGGAATGGCTGCTGGGAAAAAACCGTCAAAAGAAAAATTTAATTTATCTGTCCCTGGGCAAGGGAGTTTCCTGCGGCATTATTATTAACGGCGAACTTTACCGCGGCCCCCTGCTCAGCGCCGGTGAGATAGCTCATATTAACGTCAATCCCGGAGGAGAATTATGCAGCTGCGGCCTGCAGGGATGTCTCGAGATGGAATTTCAGGAAGAAGTAATTCTGAAAAAAATGCAGAACCTGAAAAAGCGTAATCTGTCTTTTGAAACTGTAAATAATTTTTTTAACGATGGCGA
>DNNS01000524.1 GCA_003497555.1 Spirochaetia bacterium | reverse complement strand
TAAAACATTAACCAATACGCAAGCTGTGTATATTCTTAATGCCGCATCCGTATCAAACGGCGAAACCAGGGTTGTTCTGCTCAGCAACTCAGGCTGGCTGCCGCAAAAATACATGGCATGTACAAATAACAATTTTTTAGAAAGTTCCTGGTCAAACATGACTGCTGACCGCAGATTCAGTTTAACCTTGCCGGATATTACCGGATGGTATGCGATTTATGTAAAATTCAGCCTGCCTGACGGAACAACAACAGANNCGGTTTATTATAGAAATACCAATACCGCTGCGCTTGGTATTGTCGGCACCACCGTGCAGGGAGAGGCTGCGCTATATGAAGGAGTTTATAAAGACAGTAAATCCTCAACGATGTCTCTGTATTTTACTAATGGTGTTTTAAATAATAATTACAAGTACTACTATGATGCGGCATCATTTTCCGTAATACTTTCCAATCTTGCCGGCACATCTTTGCTTGCCCGTCCCTTGGGCGTGTCTTCGCACGGTGGAAGTTTTTTTTATTTTGAAATTTGGAAAAAACTTTCCGGTCCGGACGGCAGCATTATCGGCGTTTATAATAGCGGCGATTTCGGCACCGAAACCTTTGAATTTAAAGCTGATGGAACATGGTATTTCCAGGGTGTCCCAGGATACAACTGGCAGATAGTAGATAATCGACTCATCCTGGTAGGCTCGACAACTGTTGCTTTAGGCCCTATTACCTGGGTTAAAATCGCTAATGATACTTTTTGCATAACTGAAGATAAAAAATACTATCGGCAATGAAGCTCCGGCAAAAAACTCTTACAGAATACAAAAACAAGCGCTTATTATGATAAAACATACTAATATTATGATAGAAAATAATATTTTTTCGAAATAAATAATGATCAGATTAAACAGTCACCACTTTCCCGGAGGATATCATTATGAATAAACTGATTTTTATTTTGAGTGCTTTGATCTGCTGGCACACCCTTCCCGCTCTCGATAAAATCATTCTCGATACCGGAGCGGAGCTAACCGGCACAGTTACCGAAAACTGTCCCGAGTATCTTGTTCTCAGTCAGAACGGCAAGACCATGCGCATAGAAAAAGAACAGGTGAAAAGTTTACTGCTCGATATTGATAAAGACAAATATTTTCTGGCAGCGCAGGTACAGACCAATCTCGATTCCCGCGAACTCTATCTCAAAAAATCAATTGCCAGTTTTCCCGGCCAGGATTACAATACTGCTGCCCTGGCGGATCTGTATATACTGCGCGGAACCTATGCCGCGGCTGCAGAACTGGTAAAAGGCAAAACTGCTGCTGCTTGCCAGCGCATACAGGATTTTCTGGCGCATACCGGCCAGAGCGTGGCCATGGATATGGTAACAGTGCCAGCCGGCGTGTTTCCGTTATTTCAGTCCCTGTCCAATCCGCCGCCCATGTATCAGACTGTCTCGTCATTTCGCATTGCAAAACATGAGGTAACCCAGAGCCTGTATGAGGCGATCACCGGAAAAAATCCGAGTAAATATAAAAATTTTCCTGATTCGCCCGGCAGGCCGGTAGACAGCGTGTCATGGTATGACGCAGTGGTGTTTTGTAACAAGCTCAGTATGCGTGATGGTCTGCCCCCGGTGTATGCGCTGGCCGGGGACACGGATCCAGCTCTCTGGGGCGAAAAACCCAAACGGGATGATTACCGTTGGTTATTCATACAGGCTGACTGGAAGGCAGATGGATACCGGCTGCCGACAGACATGGAATGGCAGTTCGCTGCCCGCGGAAGCAGGCAAAATTTACCGGAAGAAATCATGAAGTCTATTGATGAATATGGCTGGTTCAGTCCTGTTGATTTTGATCGATCAAAAATAGAGCAGTATACTGCCCGGCCGGCAGGATTAAAAAAACCTGATCTTCTCGGGCTCTATGATATTTTCGGCAATGTTAATGAATGGTGCTGGGACTGGGCCAATCTCGGCGGCTTTTACATGGGCAATCAAACAAATTACCATGGCGCAGAAGCCGGTATTGGGCGCGTTATGCATGGCGGATCTTCCATGCGACCGGCTATTACGAATGTTGGATATTTTGCGCTGATACCTTACCAATGGGGTGAAAATATCGGTTTTCGTCTTGCCAGGACCATAACCGCTCCAGGGCAAAAACCGGATAACAGTCAGAAAAAAAATTCATATAACCTGATTAGTCCCGACATTATCGGTACCTGGAAAGCAGAGTGGAATAACGGCAACAATTATATTATTAATACATATTTTAATAACGGCAAATATCTTGAACAGCAAAAAAATAAACGCAAAATACCGGACACTGACTCTTATGATGAATTTTCAGGCGCATGGATGCTAAACGGTGATTTATTATCAAGAATGGTGCAGAAAAATCGTGCCAAAAATGGTGAGCAATTTACTGACGCTGATAAATGGAAAGATTTGGCGGCACTTGTATCGCAAACCGCCTGCATCATTAACGGCAAATTGTATGCCGGTGATCTGGTCGGCCGCAGGCAGGGATCTGGAAGTGAGTATACCGGCACATTTATAAATATTGACACCACATACAAGATTGATCGCAGAATCTGGGTGCAGCGGATAATGACCATAAATGAATCCGATATACATATAGCGATTGCAGAGGGCATTAACATTGACGGTCCCTGGGCAGCTCACATTGCACCCGTTACCGCAAAAATTACTCTTCCGGCTGACGGCAAAACCATAGTGTCTGAATCTACGGATCCAAAACTTCTGCGAAACGGTTCCGTGCCTGTTGTCTGGAATAATGATTATCTGGTCATCCGCAGAAGCGGCTATAGCAAGCAGGAGGATTAAACACTTTCAGGGCGCAGCCCGGGTGGTTTAATAAATATTTTCGCAGGAGATAATATATGAATACAAATCGTAAATTTAAAATATTTTTTCTCATTATGACTTTATCATGTTTAAGCTATGCATCCATGTTTTTTATGGACCGGAAAAAAATCGATAAAGAACTT
>DNNS01000223.1 GCA_003497555.1 Spirochaetia bacterium | reverse complement strand
ATCATAATCTTTTTTATTTTCTGCAGTTGCCGGAAACAACAGGAAAAATCCCGCTGAAGAATTCGGGGCAATTATCACATTTGACCCGAGTTCAGAGGCGGAGTTATCCCTGGCGCTGTGAACATAAAGCAATGGATAGTATTTTCCGGTGTTATAAATGTGTGCCGGATGTTTTTCAATAAAACTGTCAAAAAGATAGGGAGCAAAAGCATCACTTCCGCAGTGAAGTTTTATATCACCCGGAAATACCTCAAGCCAGGAAGATCCGCAATTGGAAATATTCACATTAAAAACCGAAAGGTACGGTTCGCGTATACCTTCACTCTTGCCGATGGAAATATTCAGCAGATCGGGTTTTATAATGTAACGGTTCAGATCAACAGAATTAATATACTTAAGCGTAATACATAAATTACTGCTGCAGGCAGTCTGACCTGCAAGGACTGCAGAGTCGCCAGCTATTGAGGCTTTATGCACCTGCATGACATTTACCGCTATCTGTACGGTAGTGCAGGAAAAAAAGACATTCCAGAATACTGCTATAGGCAGCCATATTATTTTTTTACACGGATTAAACTGCAGACGAAAAGCGATCATATTAAAAATATATTTTTTACTTCCGGAATTTTTTAAGATATTCCATGATTAGTTGATCAATGTTGCCATCCATTACATCCTGGATATTTCCGATTTCACAATTAGTGCGGTGATCTTTAACCATGGTATAGGGCTGAAAAACATATGATCTGATCTGAGAGCCCCATTCGATTTTTTTTTTTTCCGCAGCCTTGCTTTTAACCATGGCATCATGCTCGGCTTTATAATGTTCATAAAGTCTGGCGCGCAGCATTTTAAAGGCGTTTTCCTTGTTTTGATGCTGGGAGCGTTCCGTCTGACAAGCCACTACAATGTTGGTAGGAAGATGGGTAATTCTCACTGCCGAGTCTGTTTTATTGACATGCTGGCCGCCGGCTCCGCTTGACCGGTAAGTATCAATACGCAGGTCGGAAGGATTGATGTCGACTTCAATGGAATCATCGATTTCCGGCATGCAGTAGACAGAGCAGAATGAAGTATGTCTTCGTTTATTGGCATCAAACGGAGATATTCTTACCAGCCGGTGGACACCGGTTTCGGATTTTAAAAAACCGTGTGCATAATCTCCTTTAACCAGCAGAGCAGCCGATTTCAGGCCGGCTTCCTCCCCGGCTTCAAAATTAAGAACTTCATAATCAAAACCGCGGCGTTCAATCCATCGTATATACATGCGGTAGAGGATCACAGCCCAGTCACAGGATTCAGTTCCGCCGGCTCCGGGGTGAATATTTAAAAAAGTATTATTGAAATCGGTTTCATCACGGAATAAATTGACAAGTTCCAGTTTTTCAAATTCCTGATTAGTTTTGCTTAAAGTATCCCGTATTTCCTTTTCCTGGGAGAAATCTTTTTCTTCAACCGACATTTCGTATAATGTTTTAATATCAGCAATGGTATTTCTGATTTTCAGCCACGGTTTAAGCTGTCCGGCAATTTTTTTTTGTTCCTTGTTTATTTCTGTAAGTTTGCCCTGATTCTGCCAGCTGTCAGGCGATTGTTGCAGTGCTTCCAGTTCCCTGAGGCGTTCCTGTTTTTCATCTATTTTGATTACTTCAAGATTTTCCTGAATTTTTATTTCCAGTTTGTCTATTTCACTGCGCAGTTCTTCAAGCATTAATTACGATCCTCCGCATGCCGTCTTGCTGATTATATCAAAAAGCTGATAAAATTGCCATTTTTCTGGCAGCCTCGGGTATGATTTTTTTTCTTGGNNACAACATGGGGCATACTCTTTTTTTTACTTTCCGTGAAAATTTATTTCTATATTTTTATCAAAAATATATTTTGTTTTGTTTACCCAAGAAATAAATTTGCACCCGACAGCCTCGATAATCATTTTTTGTATGTGTCAAGTACCTTTTTTATTCATGACGGGTATGAACATGTCTTCTTATTTCAATGTTAAATATCATACCGACTGCAAACATAAAAAGCCATTGAGACGAACCGCCTGCTGTAATAAATGGCAGCGGCAGCCCGGTAACAGGAGCTACGGCTATTACCATACCGATATTGACGAAGATATGAGAAAAAAAAAGCATGAAAATTCCGGCTCCGATAAACCCTCCCGGATAATCCTTGGCACTAGCGGTGATTTTAAAAATTCTGTAAAGCAGGAAAAGAAAAACCAGGACAATACCGGCGGTAAGAATAAATCCGCCTTCCTCCCCGATCAGGGAAAAAATAAAGTCAGTACTCTGTTCCGGCAGAAAACCCAGCTGGCTCTGCGTACCCCTGGTGATTCCCTTGCCGAAAATACCGCCGGAACCTATGGTAATAACAGATTGTATAATATTATAGCCTGATGTCCAGCGCTTGAGCTCAGGATTGATAAAAACCAGAAGTCTTTCTTTTTGATATGGTTTTAAAAAAATATCGATTCCCACTGCGCACAGCAGGCCCACAGCGGTTACAATTAGAAAAAAAATGACATTTTCAAGGAAAAGATTACGCATGGAGAAATTGATTATAAAAATAACCAGAGCTGATGCCAGAAAAAAAAATGCGGTTATCAGAATATACAGGTGATTGCTGATAATGTCTACTACCCGGTTGTCGGCTGCATGTACAAGTTTGGTATAGGCCAAAAAGAGAGGAATAAAACCGGCAATAAACAAAAGCAGGCAGATAGCAGTTAAATATTTTCCGCTTACTCCGGCCATAAAAATCATAACCAGGGTTATGGGAATAAAAATGAGCGCAGTGCCAAGATCGGGCTGCAGCAGTACCAGGGCGCAGGGCACAAGCATTAAAATAAAAATACGCGCCAGCGCCTTGTAATCCAGATTGTCTTTAAGCTGTTCAAGCCAGCCGGCCAGCACCAGGATCCAGGAAATTTTTGCAAACTCCGAAGGCTGAATGGAAAAAAGACCGAAGGAAACCCAGCGGCGGGAGTTGTTTACAACTTTACCGAACAGCAGGGTAAACAATAAAACTGCAATGGTGATGAGATAGATCAGCGTTTTATGCTCTATTAATTTGCGGTAATTAATAAAGGCAGCCAGCCACATGACAAAAAAACCGCTGATCAGAAAGAAAATCTGTTTCTGATATTGCAGATGCGAGCCATCGTGAAAAACACTGAAACTGGAAGAGTACACGAATACTATTCCGGTAATGCTTAAAAGGATCACAGCGATCAGAAGTTTATAATCAAAAAACAGTGAATTTTTATTTATCATCAGGCGGTTAATATTTTATAAAAATTTAATATTGATTTCCGATTTGATTTTTTTTAACTGCCTGGTTTTAATTTTAGCCATAGACAGCATTTTTTTAGACGCCCTGACGCTTTCGGTTGTACTGTATTTGTCAGAGAGATAAATTACTTCGTTAATGCCGGCCTGAATAATAAGTTTGGCGCATTCATTGCAGGGGAAAAGAGCAGTATAAAGCGACGAACCTTCCACCCGGCAGGTGGCATTCAGTATGGCATTGGCTTCGGCATGCACCACATAGGGGTATTTGGTGTCATTAATGCATTCAGCTTCGCGCGCCCAGGGCAGAAGATCATCGGAACACCCGGCAGGAAAACCGTTATAACCGATGCCGATAATGCGTTTTTTGTTATTAACTATACAGGCGCCTACCTGGGTGCCGGGATCCTTGCTGCGCATGGCGGAAAGCAGGGCAATGCCCATAAAATATTCATCCCAGCTGATATAATTGTTCCGTTTTTTTATTGCTGACCTAATCATATTGAAATCCGTTTGCGGGGTAATTTTAAACTGAAGAATATTTTTTTGCCATAGCGTATTGACATTCTGCCGCGCGGTAGCTTTCAGCTTTAAAAGAAATTCCGGCCGGAGCAAGTTCCCGCCGGTAAAGAGCGGAAATTTTTTTATAGACTGTTTCGCCGATCAGGGGGCTTTGGGCCAGGGCAGTTAATGGTTTGGGCGCAAGCGGGTTAAGAGATATTCCCAGCCTGATCTGAACTCCGCATGTTTTCAGGTCCTGCTGTAATTTTAATACGGTTTTAATGTTTTCCATATTATCGCCGTCATTTTCTCCGGGAAGGCCGCAGAGCATGTACAGTTTGAAACTTGCAATTCCCCTGGAAACCAGGAAGCGCAGCGCCTTCAGGTATTGATTATAATCGGTATTCTTTCCGATTTTTTTCTGCAGGCGGGCGGCAAATGTTTCCGGCGCGCAAGACAGACTTTTTTGTCCGGAAAGCGCATACAGTTCAAGAAATTCTTCGTCAGCCCGGTCGAGGCGTATGGAGCTGAAAGATATGTTTTTTTTATGCTCAAGGCACCAGCGCATGATGGACTTTATTTCCGGGTGCTCGTTAACCGATGGAGCGATCAGTCCGACTTTACCGTAATAATTGGCGTTTTCGGAAAGCAGTGAAAGTATTTTTTCTTTTCTGAAAAAAATGCGCGGTTGATATAACGCCCTTACCAGACAGAAAGCGCACGATGACGTGCAGCCGCTGGATATTTCAATTAAAAAAGTATCGGGGAATTCGGTATGAGCGGCAATTATTGAAGAACATTCGGGACTGTCTTCTGCGGTTTTACGCGCAGGAGCGGTGACGAGACCTGACGCCGTACCGCACTGTTTAAATGCACCCGCGAAGAATTCGGCTGTTAAATCTCCCCGGTAAGAAACATTGAAATTCCTGCGGAAATATTCCGGATACGTTGAAACCAGGGGCCCGCCGGCCATAACAGGCTTGCCGGGTAGCAGGCTGATATTTTCAAAAATCCGGCATTGACTTTCATAGCAAAAGGTAAATAAAAAGAAATCCATATCATGCCAGTGCGCCTTGTCCGGAGAAACCGGAGTATTGTTTTCAATAAAAAAACGTGAAACATTACCGTGAACCTGCGCATGTCTGCGCAGGGCATGAAAAGCCAGAGAACTCATTCCGGCCAGATACGGGCCTGGAAAAATTATTGCAATTTTAGGAAAATCTTTTTTATATTTTTGCGGACAGAGATCTGTCTCGCCCTTTACCATATCAGGGCAACAATTGCCGTTAACAAGCCTAAAACCAGGGCGGTTATGGATATAAGCCTTGAGTGTAATGCGCAGATTTTTAACATAGCTGTCAGCAGCGGCCGGAGATTTACCGGCGCATTATTAATCAGACCGGATGCTTGTTCCTGCAGAAAAATCAGCGAACATATAAACATTAAGAATGTGCAGAACAGCAGCAAGAGCCACTGCAGCTGGGATAAAAGTTTTAATAATAAAATAAGTGCCAAAAGCAGGATAATAAAGCCGATGATCGTACGGTAACGGGAAATAAAATCTCCTGCCGGCCCGCGGTCTGATTCTTTGGCTGAAGCCAGATATAACAAGGCGCCGGAAGAAACA
>DNNS01000224.1 GCA_003497555.1 Spirochaetia bacterium | reverse complement strand
CCGCCTGTTTTACAATGGAACCTTCAGGCGCTAAATTGCCGGTTAACACCGCCAGGCCTCCGTCGGCATGGCGCGGATTTTCCAGGGGCCTGATTACTTCATCATTTGTTCGGCAGGCATTTTTATAATAATTTTTTATACTGCTGCCCAGTACGGTTACGGGTTTTTCACTAAGCAGTTTTTTTCTGGAAAGCTCATTCATAACAGCCGGTATACCGCCGGCCTTGTGCAGATCCTGCATATGAAAATTTCCGGCCGGAGCCAAATGGCAGAGATGCGGAGTGCGCCCGGCAATAACATTCAGATCCTTAAGACGCAGATCAATGCCCGCATAATGGGCAATAGCCGGTATATGAAGCGCAGTGTTGGATGAACCGCCGATGGCCATATCTACAGCTACGGCATTTTCAAACGCTTCACGTATTAAAATATCGCGCGGTCTGATATTTTTTCTGACCATTTCCACAACCTGTCTGCCGCTTTCCCGGGAAAGACGGATGCGGTCTGCCATAACAGCAGGAGTGGTGCCGTTAAAGGGCAGGGCCAATCCGAGAGCTTCGGAAAGACAATTCATGGAATTGGCAGTATACAGTCCGGCGCAGGAACCGGCTCCCGGGCAGGTGGCATTTTCCATGGCCAGTAGTTCTTCTCTGGAAATTTTACCGGCCTGGGCAGCCGGGCCGGCTTCAAAAAGCTTATCAACTCCGAGCCCGCAGTTATTATATTCGCCTGCCAGCATGGGTCCGCCGGACACAATTATAGAAGGAATATTAAGACGGGCAGCGGCAATCATCATTCCGGGAGTGATTTTATCGCAATTAGTGACCAGGGCTATTCCGTCAAAGGCATGGGCCATAGCCATAATTTCAATACTGTCAGCTATACATTCGCGCGAACCGAGCGAATATTTCATGCCGATGTGATTCATGGCTATGCCGTCGCATACTCCAATTACTCCAAACTCAAGGGGGGTTCCTCCGGCCATTAATATGCCTTCGCGTACTGCTTTGGTGATTTTATCAAGATGAATGTGCCCGGGGATAATATCGTTATATGAATTCGCAATTCCTATTATCGGTCTTTTTTCTATCATTTCATGGCTTAATCCTGTTGCTTTAAGCAGACTGCGGTGCGCTGCCTTGGTAAAGCCTTTTTTCATGCGGTCACTGATCATGCTGTTCTCCAAAAATCTTTTGTAATATTATACAATCAGCCATGGGTAATGACAAATTTTATTCTTTTCGGGGGTATGATTTTTTTTCTTGGNNCCGTGAGAATTTATTTTTAGCATTTTACCAAAAATATACTTTGCTGTTTTATTTACCCAAAAAATAAATTTATACCCGGCAGCCTGCTTGACAACACGGCCAAAAAAAAATTCAAATCATGGTTTTTTTGTCTTGATTTAGGATTAGCTCTTTTTAAAATTATTTACGCCATGCTGCGGCAAAGCTCAGTCGAAACCGGTTCGCAGTATACTCCTGCATATTAGGAATAAACTACCACCAGCAGAGCTGGTGGTTTTGGTTTGGTTTTTGCATTTTTCCGCCGGGTGTACCTGCGGTATATCTGGTATAAAAAAGTTATTTTTTTAAAAATTTAATATCCTGTATTTCTGCCCGGCTGATTTTCTTTTCTCCGTCGCCGGTTTCAATTATTACGGAATCTGTATCCTGTTTTAAAATTTTACCTTCGATTTCGGTACCGTCAAGCAATATTATCTTTTGCGAAACATCAAGGCGTTTTTTTAACGAAGCTGTCTGGATATGCTTATCGCCTGCAGCAAGATCAAGTTTTATTTCCTGGGGCAGATATCCGGTTTTGGAAATTTTAATATGATAAGACCCCGGCTGAACACTAATTGCCCTGCCGGTATATTTGATTTTACCGCTGTTTCCTGAAATTTCCACCAAAGCTCCATCAGGCTGTATTTTAATATCCAGCACCGGATCAGGCATTGGCGCCTTGGTGTCTGCGGATGTTTCCCGGGGCTGATCCGTCTTTTGTGATGAAGCTATTATCTGTTCGATGACCGTTATCTGGCGCAGAATGTGCTCGTTATTTTTAATCTGCAGGGAATTTTTATAAAATGCACATGCTTCAGGATATTTATTTTGAGCAAGGGCAGTATCAGCCGCAGTAATTAATTCGGCATATTTTTTTTCCTGCTGTGACTGCATATTTAATTTTTCCTGCTTTGTCAGCAGGGTTTTTATGGCTTTAGTCCGGCGTACGGCATAATCAAGCGCAGGAAACAAGGCGGCAGCCTGATTATATAAATCAAGAGCTTTTTCATAGCTGCCTGCCTTAAAAGCCTGATCAGCTCCGGAAATCAGGGTTTCGTACTGCAGGACTTCAGGAGTTTTTTCCGTTATATCGGGTTGTTCGGCAGGTTTGATTTTTTTCAGAGGCTGTATTTCAATTTCGTTTATTGCCTTTATATCAACGGCAGCGGTCTCGGAAACAGCTTCAATTTGAACCGGTAGCAGGGCGCTGGAAGCTACGGCGTTTTTAACGGCATCTGCCGACTGTTCTGCCATACTTTGTAATACCGCAGTAATTCCGGATTGATCGGAATCCGGTTTTTGCTTCGAATCAGCAGCGGTATTTTTTTCGATATTTTGAATGCGTTCATTAAAATCATCAGCTGCAGCGGAAATAACAGCATTTAGCTTTTCATTATCAGCACGATCTATACCTGCCTGGCGGCCCGGATCAATAATAATTTCGGTTTGGGTAAATTCTTCTGCAAGTTTCTGTCTGATTAATCCGCTATATTTTTCCGCGTCAGAAGAATCAACTGCAGTAATGGCACGGCGCATGGCTACCTTGCCCTTTAATACAGCAACCGTATCTTTTTTATTGCCGGTCATATCAACAGAAAATTCAGTACCGCGCACGCCTGCGATTACTGTCGGGGTTTCAATACTGAAAGAATCCGAGGCATTCATCAGTTTACTGACCTTGGTTACAAGTTTTCCGCTGCTCATGCGGATTTTCGTGCTTTCCTGCCCGGTTTTTTGATCAAGATACATTTCTGCCAGGGTTATTGTTGTCTGCCCACGCAGCTGCATTACTGCGCTGTTTCCGATTTGCACCAGACAGGCACCTGACTGCCCGGTAGCAATGACATTATCTTTTTCAAGCTGCGCGCCTTTAACTGCGCGGCGGGGCGAAGAATCGGGAGATACCAAAAAGTAAACTTCACCGGAAAGTTCCATGATTTTCCCGGTATTGGTATCGGATTTTTTTCCTGCACAGGAAAAAAACAGAAAAAGCAAACCGGGAACTACAAATTTTAAAAAACAATACATAGAACCGCCTCCATATTTACTTATGTTAATTATGAGACATTTACAGTTATTTGTCAAATTTGGGTATGATTTTTTTTCTTGGGTATGCGTCTTTAGTCTTCAGAAAATGCTTGACAACATAGGGCATACTCTTTTTTTTACCCAAGAAATAAATTTACACTCGTCAAATTTACGATTCAGTTTAAAGCCCTGACCTGCCTGCTGCTCAAAACCGCCAGCATGTTCTCCGCAAACCGGTATTCCGGAAATAATTTTTCGCTGGCCCTGAATTCTTTATTGTGAACCCGCCGGTGCGGCTGCCAGCGGTTTTTACCTGAAAAATATTTATGAAGCATTTCATGATACAGTACATAACGCAAAACCTCAGGGTGGACCTGCGGATTATCAAGCGTGCGGCTGATCATAATAATATCCTGTACCGGGTCATAATGTCCGAATTTGCGGCGGGTCGGTTTTCGGCTCCAGACCAATAGCGGATGATGTAAAGAGCCGGAAAAAAAAATTTTATTCAGATTATCAAATTCCGGTAAAAGATCATAGTATCTGCCTGCAGCGGAATCACCGGTTACAAAAAATTTATTGATGGCGCGCGAGGAGAGTAAAAATTTTTCGCTGCACGCGTATTCCCTGATAATACCGCTGCCTGATTTTAAAACCTGCGCTGAAATATCCGGTTTAATCCGGGCCTGAAAATTAACAGCCAGGGCGCCTAAAACCCTCTCCGGCGCATTGATAAAGGCAGCATGCACAAAACATGTTGAATTATTGCCAATTTTATAAAGATAATTGGACGGTATAAAATATATTTTTTTCTGCAGCCGGGAATCATCTGCGCCAGCCTGCATTGTTTCTCTTAATATTTTTACAGAACTGCAGAGCGTATTGAAATTGGATTTTTCCGCCAGGAATTTCATGAAAGAAAAAATACGCCGGGATGAACAGGAAAAAACGGCGCTGTTATCCGCAGAGTGAAAAAAATACTCAATATTACGGACTGACGAATCAAGCAGACAGTATACGGCCTGCAGCATACGCGGATCATCGCAGAACCGGTTCAGAGAATCCATTATACCGTATAGAGCGCGTCCCGGAAGACTGAGCGGGTTTGACATTACTTTTATTGTCGACAGTTTTTATAAACTTCAATATATAATTCTGCGGATTTTTTCCAGGAAAAACCCGAACAGGCTGAGCTGCTGTCGGATGATATTTTATTATAAAGGTTTTTATTGCCGCATAATTCGATAATAGCTTCTGTAAATTCAGAAATTTTAGCCGGATGCACGAACAATCCTGAAGCCGGCATGATTTCGCGCAGGGAAGGTATATCGGAGCATATACAGGGAACCCCGACGGCGCACGATTCCGCTGCCGGGAAACCGAAGCCCTCATAAAATGATCCGTAGATTGAGGCATAGGCGCCTGCCGCCAGAACCGACAAATCGGCATAAGCAATGTTACCGGTAAAAATAAAATTACCGGCCTGAGTGCGCAATCTGCCGGCCAGCAGTTTTTTAATTTTTTTTTCATAATAACCTTCGCCGGCTATGCAGAATTTATAATAATTTTTAACTGCAGCCGGCAGGTTATTCCACGCCTGGAAAATATTCATTACATTCTTGCGTCTGCCGTGCCCCCCGAAATAAATAAAATATTTTTTTGCCTCAAGACCGAAGCGGGAGCAGGTTTCTGAAATTTGCCCGGGTGTTTTAGGACTGATAAAATCTTCATTCAGGCCGCTGTAAATTACCCGGGCGTCTACCCCCAGATATTGTCTGATATCACGGCTGCTGGTTTTGGAAACCGTAATTAAAGCATCTGCCTTACGGGCCAGATTTCTGCCGGAAAATGACGATAAAAGTCCTTCAAGGGAAATACAGGAAACCGGGCTGCGTCTGCTGAGCAGCATGGAAAGAGAAGACAATACCGGATAAATCAAATCATGAATTGTTATAACCAGCCCGGCGCTCCCGCGGTGCTTTGGGACTGCAAAATGCAGCATATGGAGAATATCGGGATTTATTTCTTTATATTGTTTTGACTGTGAAAAATTTTTGTGAAAGCTCCGCAGATCTGCAGCCGGAACCGTATAATAAAAAAAATTTTCCGGCAGGCCGGATAAATGACATGAATGAATTCTTGAAAAAATGTAATAGCTGTTATTTTTGTCAATCGCGGCAAGATTTTTTATAAGATCGATTGTGTAGCGCCCCACTCCCCCGTACGGCATTTCACTGTAACCGGCATTGATGGCTATTTTCATGGTGGCAGGTATTTGTGGCGACTCAGGGATTCGAACCCCGGACACGTGGATTATGATTCCACTGCTCTAACCAACTGAGCTAAGCCGCCTGAAATTAGCGGGGACAGGATTTGAACCTGTGGTCTCCGGGTTATGAGCCCGGTGAGATACCAGACTTCTCCACCCCGCGTCATGAAAAAATATTATCATATTGATGAAATAAAGTCAAACCGGGTATGATTTTTTTTCTTGGGTACGCGTCTTTAGGCTGCAGAAAATGNNATGGGGCATACTCTTTTTTTCTCCCTCCGTGCAAATTTATTTCTTTTATATAGAAAAAGCGGGTTTTGTTGTTTTATTTACCCAAGAAATAAATTTGCACCCCAAACCGAGATTTTATCTCTGTCGCAACGTCCCGGCTATATGACGTTGTGGCTATCCTCGCCCCAAGGCGAGACGCCGTATATAAGCCTAAATGTTGCGAAGATTTATATTTTTAATAAATAATTCTCCTTTCTATAGTGCCATCTCTATAGTATTTTTCATAAGGACCAAAAATTGTTCCATGTTGATAATATCGTTTTTCATAAAGAGTTCCATCAGGATTATAATAGGCACATTCCCCATGGTGTTTATTGTTAAAAAATTCTTCAATGGATAACAAAGATCCATCCTCACGATGACTTATAACTTTTTTATATAATTTTTGATCACGAAGATCTTCAATTCCATAAATTATCCATTTTTTTGGTCCGTCTTCTTTTTTATATAAATGATCTGACATAAATATTTATTTGCTCCAAATTGCGCCTAAGCCGTGTTAGCTGTAGTTTGATGCATGTTTCAAATTACACTCCTATTTAAATAATTTACGTCCTAAAACATCTGATAACCAGCCTATAAATTTTTGAAATAAATTCAACTGAATATCGTAATAGTAGGCAGAATGAAACCAGCCTTTTTCTTTATAATACTCATAATCATAAAGTTTTATCGATGAACTCTGTAATCCTGAACGTGTCATTCTAAAAGTGACTATTTTGAATAGTGAAGGCTTACAAGGGTTTTTATCATTTAGTCTTTGATTAAATTGTATTGCTAATTTTCTAATATTTGCTTGTAACTCTTTGAGTTGTTTTTCTGGTATTGGCTCAGGAGTAATTACAGTTGTGCCATTTAGTACATTAAAACCTAAATTACGCCCGGCACTTTCAAGATATTTTTGAGTCTGCTTCCCAAAAGGAATAAACTGTACTCCGATAGCAGTGAAAATTTTGTTAAAAAATCTTGGTCGATGATAGATAAAGGCAATTCTGTCGATAAAGTTTTTCATTCGTCCAGAAACTTGAAACGCATAACTTGGACTTGCAAAAACAACACCATCTGACTTTTCAAGTTTTTCTATTAGTATATCACGATCATCTTTATAAGGGCATAATTTCTCCCCTTTATCAAAACACAGCTTACACCCACAACAAAACTCTATATTGTAATCATTTAAAAAAATATACTCAAAGTCAAAGTTGCCAATATTTTTTAGATTTATTTCTAATTCATTAACGGCTAAATAAGTACCTTTTTTACGAGCACTACCAATAAAAGCAGTAATTTTTTTCATAATAGAACTCCTTATCGGCTATAATTCGTTATAATCGTATTTGTTCATCTCAATGTACC
>DNNS01000150.1 GCA_003497555.1 Spirochaetia bacterium | reverse complement strand
CCGCCTTGCGGACAGAAAACAGTATTATATACTAGCGCAGTCACTTACAAATAAATTTTCCAGGGAGTCATCATGTCCGGAGGACACCCAAAACGATGAAAATACACATTCTGCGATATGACCAACAAACCACTGCCCTCGCTGACGTTGTCCCTTACAAATAAATTTTCATAGGAGTTTATACATGGTAATGATTAAATCAATTGTGCGCCCGGAAAGAGTAGATCAGGTGCTCGCCGCGCTGCTGGAAGCCGGGTTCCCGGCTGTGACCGAGATCAGCGTATTCGGACGCGGAAAACAGCGCGGCATTAAAATCGGCGAAATCGTATATGACGAACTGCCCAAAGAACTGCTGCTTACTGCGGTTAAAAAATCCGACAAAGACCTGGTTATTAAAACCATTATGCAGGCCGCGCGCACGGGCAAGACCGGATCATTCGGTGATGGAAAGATTTTTGTTTCCCCGGTGGATGAAGTATACACAATCAGCAGCGGCTTCAAAGAAGAACCGGGCGTCTGACGGAGATAGGCATGAAAGAAGTACTCGCCATAATCAGAATGAACATGATGAATGTGACCAAGCGGGCCTTGTCAGACAGCGGCATTTCCTCGGTTACCGCAAAAGACGTGCTGGGCCGGGGGAAGGGGCTCGTTGATTTTAAAGTGCTTTCGGGCGCGGAAAAAGGATACGAAGAAGCGATTGCACAGCTTGGGCATACCCAGCGCCTTATTCCCAAGCGTATGCTTTCGATTGTTGTTCCGGACAATCTGGTGGAAAAGACGGTATCTGTTATTATGAATATCAATAAAACCGGAAAGAACGGCGATGGCAAAATATTTGTCTTGCCCCTATTAGAGGCCCATAGGGTACGAACCGGAGAAAAAGGCGATCGGGTCCTGGATTCTGCGGAATAATGGAGCAAACCATGAATACAGACTGGAAAAATATTGATTTAAACGCTTTTAAGCAGGAAATCCTGAAAAAATATCCAGCGAAAACCGCACGCAAGCGCGCCAAGCAAATCATTGTGAATGAAGTTGACGCAAGGCAGGAAGTGCCGGCCATACAGGCAAATGTACGCACAATTCCCGGCATTCTCACCATGCGCGGCTGCGCTTATGCCGGCTGCCGGGGNNGTGGTTTTAGGCCCCACCCGCGACATTTTGCAAATCGTACACGGGCCGATCGGATGCAGTTATTACGCCTGGCTTACCCGGCGGAATCAAACCAGACCCGAAAGTGCGGATGATCCGAATTTTATGAATTACGCGCTTTCTACTGATATGCAGGAAGAAGAAATTATTTTCGGCGGCGAGAAAAAATTAAAGCAGGCGATCGATGAGGCGGTGGCAATTTTTCATCCCAAAGCTATCGGTATCTTCGCTACTTGCCCGGTAGGGCTTATCGGCGATGATATTCACGCAGTAGCACGGGAAATGGAAAAAAAATATCCCGGAATAAATGTTTTTGGTTTCAGCTGCGAGGGATATAAGGGAGTAAGCCAATCCGCGGGCCATCATATTGCGAATAACAAAATCTTTACCGATGTTGTCGGCCAAAGCGAATTTAAAAAACCAGGCGCGTATCGAATGAATCTGCTTGGCGAGTATAATATCGGCGGCGACGCGTTTGAGATTGATCGGTTATTCGGCGCCTGCGGCCTTACACTTCATTCCACCTTCAGCGGTAATTCCGTATACGAGGAATTCGCAAGTGCGCATACCGTTGATCTGAACCTGGTTATGTGCCACCGATCTATTAATTATATGGCAGAAATGATGGAAAAAAAATACGGCATTCCCTGGCTTAAAGTGAATTTTATCGGAGCTGAGGCTACCGCCAAATCCCTGGTAAAAATCGCTCAGTATTACGAAAGCAAAGAACTGGAAGATACGGTTAAAGCCTTTATTAAGAACGAAATGGAAGAAGTCCGCCATGTTGCCGAGTCCGCCCGGAAGGTAACACTGGGCAAGACCGCTATGCTTTTTGTCGGCGGATCGCGTGCGCATCATTATCAGGAGCTGTTTCGTGAACTCGGAATGGAAACGATCAGCGCAGGTTATGAATTTGCTCATCGCGATGATTATGAAGGGCGCAAGGTATTGCCGGGCATTGTAGTGGACGCGGATTCACGTAATATCGAAGAGCTGGAAGTTGTACCGGATGAAAAAAATTATCAGCCGCGGATCACTGAAGAACGCAAAAAAAAACTCGCAGCCAAAGACATCAAACTCGGCGAATATGAAGGCATGATGCCGGAGATGCCGAATAACACGCTGGTGATTGATGATATAAACCATCATGAAACAGAACTTTTAATCGAAAAATTCAAACCATCGGTATTTTGCGCCGGTATTAAAGAAAAATATATCATTCAGAAGCACGGGATTCCGCTCAAACAGCTGCACAGCTATGATTACAGCGGACCGTATGCCGGGTTTCGCGGTGCAATCAATTTCTATAAGGAAATCGAACGGCTGGTAACCTCTCCAGTGAGGGATATGCTCAAGGCGCCGTGGGAGAAAAAACCGGAATTA
>DNNS01000521.1 GCA_003497555.1 Spirochaetia bacterium | reverse complement strand
CAATCGGTTCTGTGATCTCTGCCACCAATCTGACCGAATCATTTAATAGCAGATATGCAGAAGGAATAGTCGGACAGTCAGGCGGGAATATTGATTACCTTTCCGCAAGCCTAGCAATTCCCAAAAATACTTTTAATAAAGATACACAGATCGTAATCACGCAGCTTTCCAATTACGAATACAGTACTGCCGGTGAATCAGCCTGCCCCATGAATCAAATCAGAGTATATGCCAATAACAGTCTGGCTGATGTTGTTACCCTGAATATCCGTCTGTTAGTTTCTAACGATACAGTATTTTTGCATAATGAAAAAAATTTATATAACACTTTCAACTTGACAGAAAAAGAGAATTTTTACATTGCCACCAAAGACCATAATGGCAACTGGCGGGAAATATCCACCGGCAGAAGTCTCTCGCCGGGAAATGGAGAATACCGTCATCTGCTATTGTCTGTGGATATTAATGCATTAGGCATTTTCGGAGTTGTATATAATCATGCAGCGCAAGCAGAAAAGAATACTGTAGTACTCAATAAAATATTCATGCCCGGAAATGACAATATGTGCGGAAAAACCATAATCAGTTTTCCTAATTTAAATAAAGAGTCGGTTGAGATACAAATATTAAATATTGCCGGAAAAAATATTTTTAACAGGCAATTTTATACAGGTATATCATGCTTTGCTTGGGACGGAATAACGCAAAAAAAAGACTATGCGCCAACCGGGGTATATATTATAATCATAATAGTAGGCGCAAAAGTAAAAAAATCATATACGGAATATGTATATGCCATGAGATAAGAAAATACTTTTTCAGGATTTTTTCTAAACATTATTACAAGGGAGTCGTCATGTTTCAATGGAAAACACCGAAAACGATGAAAACTAAGAAATCACCGGGGATTTATTTAGATCACTCTTTCCGTATGCGCAGTGCCCTCCGTGAAAGATCTTTTCCTGGCTATGTTAATATGATTAATCTTATTTCCTATGGAGAAAAAATTAAAAAATGTTTTATAAGATTTATTTTTCTGGCAGCAGGTTTTCACGCCTTTTGTTCTTTTTCTTTTCCACAGAGTGTTGTATACCGTAATGGGGAGGCGGTTATTGATTTATCTAAAATATTTTGGGCGAAAGGAGGGTTGTATAAAACATTTATACCAGAAGAAAAAAATCCCGACCAGGAACAATTACTGGGTGTTGAATTATCTGGTTCNNATTCAGAAAATAAACAGTAGCTGGAATCAGGCCGCTTTCTGGATCAAGCCTGATGGATCAGGAGAGAGTGTGACTTTAGTTTTTCATTCAAAGAATGAAAGCGGAAAATTAATATATAGCTCCCACATAATCAAACTCATTGGCAGTGAATGGCAAAAGATAGAAATAAAAAGCCTATGGCATAGTGACAAAATTATTGGTCTGCAGCTGAAAAATCTTATTAATATCAGCTTTTATGCTACCGTCAATAAAAAAATCAGCTTCTATATCAGTCCAATCCATTTTAAACTCAAGGGGGATGCAGTTCTTAATCCAGTGAAAGTATTTTCTGCTTATACTGCCAGTACTGCGCCAAATATTGATGGTAAACTAAATGATCAGTGTTGGGAAAATGCCGCAGTCATAAATACCTTTGCCCGGCCTTATGGAAATGAGCCTGTTCCTGCGGTGATTAAAATCTGTTTCGATAAAAAAAATATCTTTATTGCTCTCAGGCAAACAGTAGATACTACTACCCTGAAAAAGGAACAGACAAATCCTGATGGTACAGTGTGGGCGGATGATTGCTTTGAGTTTTTTATATCTCCAGGAGATGATAATCGAACCTGGCATCAACTTGTGATTAATGCGCTCAATGTACAGCAGTCCTATCATAATTATTTTGATCAGGTGAAGGATGGTTTTATCAGGGATAAAAATAAATTTATTAATCAATGGAAAAGTGCGGTCAATATTGAAAATAACTTTTGGGGTATTGAAATTTGTATTCCCCGAAATCTGGAGAAAGGATTTGAAAAAAATCTTCACGGCATGCAGATATCTGTCTCTCGCACCGGAGCATGGACTGATGCTCAAAAGAATATAGATCCGGCACAATTCGGCATCCTCTATCTCGATGAAGGTACAGAAAGCGCTCCAGAAGATTGCTTAAAAGATATATTTCTTAATTTTGAAAATAAAACACCCGCCTTGACATTCAAAATCCAGCCTGCGGATAAAGAATATAATTTATATGCACAAATCAGTACACCTGAAGGCAGCATGGCATCGCTGAGCGCATTAACGAAAGACAAAATTTTTACTTTTAACGGTTACATTCCCAGAAGCGGCATTCAGCGACTCGTATTACTATTGAACAATGGCAGCAGTCGCTCCTTGCTATATGCATTTAAGACAGCGCCGATGGTATTTTCTGTAAAAATACCCTATGGTAACATTGTACTTACCCCCATGCCCAAAAAGTTACTTAAAGGAAATAATAGCTACCAGGTAAATGTCAAAAGTCGTATTTTTATCAAAACAAAAAATGATGCTGATACTCTCCGTTCAGCTATACGTTTACAAAATAATTTTTTGGGTTATTTACAAGCTGACTTATTGATTAACGAAGAAAGTGAAATTCCGGAAAATACAATTATTGTCGGAGAATCGTCTGCGTTTACAAAACAATTAATCGGGAAAATTTTACATAAAGATGGCTACATTCTTGATATTAACGAGCAAAGTATTCTCCTGACCGGTAATACAGGCGCTGGTCTTTTATATGCAATTATTACGCTATCACAACTAGAACGCTACAGTTTTTTAAAAAATAGCCGCGCTTTACCTTGTGCCTATATTGAAGATTGGCCGTCTTTATCTACCCGGGCCTGGGTTAACTGGAGCGATATTTTATATTCTACATATAATGAAAAGACCAAGGGTGTAGACAGCAGCGCAGAAATTCTTGCCAGCTACTACGATTATCTTGAACGTCTGGCGCTGGGAACAAAAATGAATTTATTTTCATGGATGAATCCTACATCTATTCGTTATGAAAACAGGAACGCTGCCAGGTTTACCGATAAAAACGCCTATATGACTATACACGATTTAGCCGGTATGGCTGATTATTGCCAAAATATCTTTATAAAGTTTGTACCAGGCCTGCATGGTCCTTCACATGCGAATTGGTTAACAAGCAAACTGCCGGAGTTAATTTTACCGGGTTATAATAATTATGATGCCGATCCTGTGCATACAAGTTTTTTTGAGAATTACTTTTTGATCCAGAATGAACTCATCAAAGCAGCAAAACCTGACTATTTCCACACCATGAACGATGAGTGGTGGCATAAGGCAACAGGCGAAGTCTCGCTTAATCATGCCGGACAAAATAAACGCGATATTTTTCTGAATACAATATTAAAAATCCATAATTCACTAACTAATAGAGGAATACAAATGATGATGCATTCTGACATGCTGCAGCAATCTTGCAACGGAGGAAAACCTTTTGACAATTATCTCAATCTTGAAAAAATGCCGCGTGATATAATAATGCTGCACTGGAATGGCGATGAAGCAGCTGTCAATCAATTTGGGGAACTCGGTTTCAATTCATGGTATACCGATAATAGATATACTGAACTCAGCGCCAAGAAAATTAAAAATCATAATTTTTTATCAGGTATAGGCGTAGTAAATTATGATTCTTTAACTCCTGATTTTGGCTACGGACCGGCAGGAATGATAAAAACAGCCGATCTTGCCTGGAACTTTTGGAATGGCGATTTAATGAATATGGATGATTGGTTAAATCAAAACGGTGCAAATATTATGGCCATGTTGAGCGTACGGCCGAATCCGGCCGCCTCTCATGAATTCATAATGCTCGATATTTCTGCAGTCTGCAATGATTCGTATTATAAAAGCATCTCTGGTCTTGCTATTACCGGTTTGCCAAAGGGAGAAACTATAATGGGGTTTATCCCTGCCAAGATTATACCGGCCGACAAAGGACATTGTGTAATACGAGGCGAAGAAACAGCGATTACCATACCAGTCAGGCAAACAGCCTCATCATTTATTTTTTTTCATACCCAATATTGTCCTGTGGAAAAACAGAAGGCCTTTTTATCTGCAGGCAGTTTACGTAAATGCGGTACTGTTAATGGCCAAAAAACCGGCAGGTATATTATTCATTTTCAAGATGGTGAACAGATACCTGTATACATGAGAAATTCTGTAAACTGCGGAAACTGGCTACCGCTGCCCGGAAGGGTAACTTCTATTTTGGACAATAAATATCTGATTGATGCACGTTATATCTGGGAAAGTAATGAGGATGATCAAAATACCTGTGTATATCAATATGAATGGGTTAATCCAAGGCCTAATATATCAATAAATACTATAGAGTTTTCTTCTATGGGCACATACGCCATACCGTATTTATTGGCACTAACCGTCAGGAAGATAAAACAATAGTTTATTAAGGGTTTTTTATTTGTAGTGATGATTATCGGGTCGGAGACGCATATCTGCCGGTACGTTCTGTCGCTTCCAATTGTGCAGTAGCTATTATCAAAAGGAAAAACGTCTGTAAACGTTTACGTAATTTATTTCAGGAGGGACCCATGTTTATTCGTCAACACGTCCGTTATTCACTTTTTTCAGCATTGCAGATTGTGCTTTTCTGTATAATTTTTCAAAAGCTCTATGGTCAGACAAATTTTTCCATTATTGGTCCAGGCGGAGGCGGATATTTTTCCGCAGTGGTTTTTCATCCGGCAAATTCGGATATTATCTATGCCGGCACAGATTTGGGAGGCGTGTTCAAGTCCATTGACGGCGGAAGTTTTTTTTTCCCGGTAAATACGGGCTTACAGGATTACATTGTTCAGGAAATAGCCTTTGATGCGCTTGATCCCAACATAATGTATCTGGCTACAACCGGCGGCGTATATAAAAGCATTGACAGTGGAAACAGCTGGCAGCTTAAACGCAACGGTTTCCCAGGTAAAAATGAATATTCTTTTAGCGCACCGGTTAACTGCCTGGGTGCTGGCAATAAATATCAGCCTGGTACGCTTTACGCGGGCTTTGGCAGAGGCCTGGGCAATTCAAAAGAGGATACGAATTATGGAAAAGGAATTATTTTTCGAAGTGAGGATGGCGGAGAAAACTGGGCAGTGGGAAATACCGGCACGCCCAATATAGACGCGCAGGCGACGATTTTTGAAATACGGGTTCATCCGTATCATAGCTACATGGTTTTTGCGACAACGGACAAGGGCTTTTATAAAAGTTCCGATTATGGCGTGTCATGGAGAAAAATAAACAACGGGTTGCCCGGTGATGATGTGCGGGGTTTGGCATTCAGGCCCTTTACAACTGATTACAGAACTCTTTACGTGACAGTCATTTCTCCGGCTGGTGTTGTGCCATGGCGCGGCGGTGTTTACCGAAGCGATGATTATGGAGAGACCTTTACCGCCAAAACTAATGGTCTGAAAGCTGTTGTTGATACCACCAGCTCTTCAAAATTTAAAACAACAAATTTTCCGGACATTGTAATAAAAGAAAATAATCCGAATGTCTTGTTTATCGGCGATTGGAAATACGGCCTCAGTGGTGTGTGGCGATCCATCGATAGCGGAGCAAGCTGGACTGAACTGGTACAGCAAGAAAGCGATCTAAGTCCGATGTATCTGGATATGTTCGCTGCGCATAACCTGGCAATTTCCAAATCCGATCCAGGCAAATTACTATTTGGCAATTTCTATCATCTAGTTAAAAGCGAGAACAGCGGCAACTACTGGTTCTGTATCGACACAGCTCCGACCAATAATGAATGGCAAAATTCCGGACTTGACAATACCAAAGTCGGGGATATGGAATTTTCACCGACAGACGCAAATACAATGTACTTTGCCTATTGGGATATCGGTATATTTAAAACTGTCAATCATGGCGCGACATTCAGGGCGACGCTGCCGGGTGTTGATATTTTGGATATTGAGCTGGACCCAGCACAGGAAAATATTCTTTATGCGTGTTCGGATAAGGCCTGTAGCGAAAACAATCAATATAAAATTTTTTACAGTCAAGATTACGGGGAGAGCTGGTCAATCGTCTGGGAAGGCATTGGTAAAAGGATTTATTGCCTGCTGATCGATCCGGAAAGCCCTTTATTCGAACGTACTATTTATATCGGCGTACAGGGAGAGGGAGTGTATAAAAAAATCGGGAGCGATTGGGTCCTTGCAGGATTAGCCGGCAAAACACCGGTGAAACTGGTCAGACATCCGAATTTTTCCCAAACTATTTATGCCTTGACCGCCTATTACGGTCTCTATCAGACCAGCGATGGCGGCCTTACCTGGCAGCGCCTTGGAGAAAATTTTTTTGACAGGCCGCAGGACATGGTTATCAATCCTCTTAATCCCCTGATTATTAATATCGCGGTTTTGGCAAACGGGAGCAAACAGGGGGGGGATATATACTTCCTATGACGGAGGCGAGAACTGGGGCCGGCATTATTCTTCCCGTTGGGTCAAGACGCTTTGTTTGCATCCCAGCGCGCCGCATAAAATCTATGCCGGCCTAAAAGGTGGGGAGTACTATGATCAGTACGTGCCTGAAGGCATTTTATATTCCGCAGATAACGGACAGACCTGGAATAAAATAATTTCCGGGGAGGATAATGTCCACTGCAGTTTGGAAAGGATTAAAATAAACAAAAAAGATCAACAGCTCTATCTCGGTACTTGCGGCAATGGTGTTGTGCGTTTGGAGTAACCGGACCTGCCAGGCTGGACAGGAAATCAGGAATACAGAAAAAACCAAAAATGTTCCTGTTTTAAAAGTTCTGATAATTCCTTTTTTTTCAAACGGCTTGCGTCAATCAGCTTGTTTGGACTGTTATTTATTTTTCGCGGTACAGCCACAGGGCTGATAATCTATTGAAAAAATGTTTCGGTAAAAAAGTTATTCGCTGAAACGCCGGTGCAGGCAGTTGTTATAATAAAATTCCAGCACCTGCGATATGGGAAAAAAGTTCAAGGCTTAATCATTTTTTAAATTCTGCCATTGCCCGGCAAAATTTGTATCCGCCCGCAGACGCTTTTCCACGGTCATGGCGCAGGTCTTCAGGTCGTCGGACTGGAAAAGAGAAATTTTTTTTTATCAAGGATTTTATAGAAAGGATCCAGCTTGTAAGCGTATTTGCCCCTGGTGGTACAGGCGAGGGCGCACAACGTGATGAGCAGGGATGTCAGCCAGTTGCGGAATATGGTGCATCGCATGATTTTTCCTTGTTGCGAAGTTTGTTTCATACCCGTGATTATACTATCCCGACGGACAACGGGCAAATTTTTTATTCTCGGAACGGGGCTGTTTTTTTTCACGATCCCCGGATCTCTCCTCCGGTATTGAAAATACAGCGCCAGCTTATTATAATAAAGCACAAATGCCAAGAATAGTGTGCTGTCTCCTTTTTAGTCTGCTCGCGGTTTCCTGCGTCTCCAAGACCAGCTTTATTCTCCTGCAGAATGAGAATATCAAAACAGTGCAGGAAAATAAACAACTGCGCACGCAGATCGCGGAAATGAATAAACAGCTGGCCGAGAAGGCCGACAGCCGGATAATCGCTTTGGAAAAAAATATCGGACAGATGGAAAAAACGATCGCGTATTACAAGTCGCTTAATGATCCACTGTAGGAAAAAAACAGGCTGCTCAAAGAAATGAACGATATACTGCTTGAGGAAGTGCAATATATGCGCAAACTGCTATTTAAAAAAGCCATGGGCACCATGATGACGGAGTAAAAGATATGCAGCCGGACTATGAAATCATCATTATCGGCGGTGGCCCAGCCGGGTATTCAGCCGCTATTTACACTGCGCGCTACATGCGGAAAACCCTGCTCCTGTAAAGCTACAGCCTTTCCTCACAGGTCATTCTCACTGACATTGTGGAAAACTACCCGGCTTTCCCGGACGGCATCGGTGGCTTTGATCTCATTGAAAAATGTAAAAAGCAGGCCTTGCGTTTCGGATGTTGGGCCCAATAACTCGGGGTACCTCATGCGGCAAGTTTTTGGAAAATATAACATCAAGTCGGCTGGAGCGGATAGCTGGTTTTGCAATCCGAAAAGCTGCCAGTACGGCGATCCGCTGCAGGTTGTTTTTACTGATATTAGCGGGCATCCAGTTACCCGTGATGTAAAAAAATTCTGCGCACTGTTTGCGGCGCCGCTCGAGATTTCCGGCGGATCGCTTGAGCCGTTAATCACCCCCTATGTTAAAGTAGTTGT
>DNNS01000734.1 GCA_003497555.1 Spirochaetia bacterium | reverse complement strand
AGATTTAAAAATAGTGGTAACTTATGAATATCATAAATTTATAACTGACCGGGATATTAATAATCTTGCGGATGTAATCTGCTCTTCTCCCCATTCGCTTGAAACATATATTGCCGAATTCGGAGTTGAAAAAATCAGACAGGATTTAAAAAGGCTCAATAAAAAACTCTGGGTATATTACAACCAGGAGCAATATATGCCCGATCGGGAAGGTCTGTTTGCCCGGCTAATCTTCGGGTTATATTTATGGCAGCTTCCTGCCGAGGTTCAGTGTCCTTATGTTTTTATACAGAATTCTTCCGCAACGGATTTTTATAATCAAAGGAAGGGCAAACTGGGAACCAGTGACAGTTATGCCTTTCCGGATTTTGATTCTAACGGGAATATTAAGGCGCTGATACCGACAGTAAAATTACTCGGCTTGACAGAAGGTTATTACGATCTGAAATACCTGGAAACACTGGAACAAAAACTGGAAATGTGTACTGATGAAAAAAAAACAGGGCCGGCAAAAAAAAATCTGGAAAAAATCAGCGCTTTCTGTACTGAATTTAAAAATCTCAATGATATGCTGGAAAGAATGGATACTGAAGCTTTTTCCAAAATCAGAAAATTGCTTGCGAAATCAATCATGACAGTACAATAATCAATAACGTTTCATTTTTGAATGATCAATCTGCCCGGGAATCCCGAGAGACCGGGAAAGATCATGGTTTTTCGGCAAAAGCCGTTTTTAATATGTTCATTTCCTGTAAATAATTATAGCTTATTATCGGTTTTGAAGAATTTCCGGGATAAAAAATACCGGATATTCCGTATGTATTTTTGCAGAAATCTTTCTAATCTAATATTTCAATAATACCGAAAATCTAGAGGATACAGGTAATATTGCCTGCAGGAAGATGTATGATCAATAAAAAATTTTCAACTAATTTTTTGGAAGCCAAAATCAGACAGGAAATTGATTTCAGGGAAATTTTCCGATCCCGCCTGCCGGAATTAAGCCGCCTGGAAACACGGGAATCATTTACCGGCAGCGGTATGAAAAAAGTCCGCTGGTCTGAAAAAATTTCAGCTTTCTTCCACCAGGCTGATAAGAAAAAAATAACAGCGTCAATTATAATTGTTATGATAGCAGCTGCAGCCACTGTTTTACTGCTGGTTAACAATACGCGCCGCATTCAGCATGTTACCTTAAATATCAATGCCCGCACCGATATCGGGTCCATAACCACGGCAACACCTCTGGTGTATGATATAAACGGCGACCGCAGGCTTGATATTGTTATCGGCGATGAAAGCGGTAATGTGCATGTATTCGACGGGCCGAGTCTGAAAAAAATATTTCAATATGTATCTGCAAGTCCGGTGATTGCTTCTCCGCTTGTTTATGATGTAAACCGCGATGGAGAAAAAGAGATTATTGCCGCCTGCGATAACGGACAGATTCATATTATCAACAGAAAAGGTGAATATTTATATTTTTCCCGGCGGGAATTTTTCAGTGAAAAAATTTACGCAACTCCGGCTATAATCAGCAGAAAGGAAATGGAAATGATCGTTATGTGCGGAATGGGCGGAACCGTATGCGCTATAGAAGGCCGCTATGGGCTTCCGCTCTGGAAAAATTCCGACTTAAAGGCAGGACATGCCCAGATTTTCTCCTCGCCTGCGGTGCTTGATATAAACAGGGATGGCGTTCCCGATCTGCTGATTGCTTCCGGCAACGGATATATCTCTGCACTTGACTCTGTAACCGGAAATGAAATCTGGTTTTTAAAACCCGGAGGCCCTTTTAAAGCCAGTATCTGCCTTGGCAATTTTTTATCTGCCGGCAGCGCCGCTGCTCTTGATATGGAAGGAAATTTGTTTATTATTGATCCCGAGAAAGGATCTTTACTGCTGGAAATGAAATTGCCGGCGCCATCCCAGGCGTCGCCTGCGGCTGCTGATGTATCAGGCGGTAAATTTGACGAAATTGCCGTTAATAATCAGCTGGGACAGGTTATGCTGATTTCACCGCAAAACCGGCGCATAATCTGGACCTTTAATACCAGCGTTAACAATGAGTTTAAAGCCAGCCCGATATTTTTTGACGCCAATAATGACGGCACCCCGGACGTAATAGCAGTTTCAGGAGGCGGTCGCCTGTATATTTTAAATGGAAAAACCGGCGAACTGGTAACCAGGGTTCTGGAAATCGGAGAAAATGTTACTGCGTCCCCGGTACTGGCCGATATTAACCGCGACGGGCATCCGGATATATTAATTGCAGCGGATGGAGGAAATCTTGCCGTAATCAGTATTGTGACTTCTCCGGATACGCTGGTAACTCCCGGGCAGATTATAGTACCCGGATTTTTAAATAACCGGCAAAGACAGGGTAATTATTCCCGCTGATAATTCCGGCATGTTATTATTTATTTTACCCGTATTTTTTTTCCAGCTTTTTTCCCTGGAAATAAAAAGTCCTTTAAGCAGCCGCGATACGGTTATTCCGGCGCGCATTGCCGATATAACGGTTAATTCCAGCCAGGCCGGATTTATTGACAAACCTGTCACTGCGGTTATATCTTTCAAGGCTTATGATCACGAGAACAAGCCATACAGCGGATTTATACCCCGCCAGTTTATATTTTTAATTACGGGTCAGGAAAGTAAAAGTGTCATTGAAAATATTCCTGTAGTTTTTTCCGTTGACCGGTATATAGCCTGGCTGCCTCTGCCCCGGCAGAAAAAATCCGGATGGTATGATTTTCAGATTACGGCCGGAAGCAGTCATGATGTTAAAAGCGCAATGCTTCCCCGGACTTTTTATTACCGAGACGAAAAAATCAATCTGCTTTTTATTATTGATAACTCCGGAAGCATGACTGACAACGATCCGGGAGAAATGCGCTATAAAGCGGTGAAAAATATTTTAGCCGACCCGGCGGTTTTAACCTATATTTCAAAAATCGCCCTGGTTTCATTCAGCGACTGCGGCGAACTGGTGCTTGATTTTACTCCTGTTTCTGAAAGAAAAAAGATCAATACCGCACTTGAGTGCCGTTTCTGGCTGCGCAGTACTAATTTACCTGATGGTATAACAGCCGCCCTGCGTCTGCTGGAAAAAACCGGAAACGATGAACGCACTATCGCTATTCTGCTGACTGACGGAGTTTCCACTATTCCCTATAAAAACGAACACCAGGCATTTATACAGAGGGGGACTCCGCTTTTTACCATTGGTCTTGGGCGGCCTGGAAAAACGGAATATGATCAGGCGCTGTTGAAAAAAATTGCCGAAGAAACCGGCGCTTCTTTTTATCCGGCTGAAAAAAATCTTCAGCTCTCGGATTTATACGCCCGCATCGTGCGTGAAGCTGCTGGCAGCATAGAAAAAATCATTGTTTACGGTCTGAAAAATACTTATGCAGATAATGAACTGCCGGTTTTTAAAATTTATTTCCGGGAACCGCAGACGCCGCGGGTGCGGATTTTTATTGACGGCAAAGACGCCGAACTGCTTTATGAACAAACCGGGGGCTTTTATACCTCGGGTATTCTGCCTCTCTCCCGGGGAAATCATTATTTTTCTGCCCAAATTTTTAACGGCGGCCGGGAGCGAAAAAATTATCAGAAGAAGATAATTGTTAAAAGTAAACCTGCGGTTTTTTCGGTAGATCGACAGGAGTTTTCCCTCCTGGGTGTAGAAAAAACCAGGCTGGCCAATTTGTTTTTTAATATTAAAAATAATTCCCGAAATGATTTAATCATGCGCCTCGATTTTTTCCCCCTGGTTTCCGGGGAAGAAAACCTGCTGGCAGCCCGGTATTTCAGTTCATTTAATAATCCCTTTTATCTGCGGGCCGGAAAAAATCTTAATAAAAATATTTCCCTGCTGGTTTCAGAACAGACTGCCGCCGGCCTGTACAGCGGTTATCTTACTATTGCCGCTGACAATGATTTTTATGTTTATAATCTGACTGCCGAAATACTGAATTATGCGCGCCATCATGGAACGGAATTTATTCCGGAACCGGAAAAATCTCTGCTGCCGGAAGCTGTTGAGATTATAACCTCCCGGCGCAGTTATTTAATCTCTGCCATCTGGCTGGCTGCGGGTCTGGCTGTTTTTGTTCTTTATATCAGCAGAAAAAAGAACAAGATATGAAAACCGGAATAATAATTCAGGCCAGAATAAATTCCAGCCGCCTGCCGGGTAAAATTTTGAAAACCGTGCAGGGAAAGATGCTGATAGAATATTGCCTGGAGCGTCTGCTTCTGACCGGATTTCCCCTGATCCTGGCTGTTCCGCAAAACAGCACCGAGCGCCTTGCCGGCCTGCTTGCCAGGTATCCGGTCAGTATTTTTACCGGCAGCGAAGAAGATGTACTGGGACGATACTGCCGGGCTGCCCGGGCGCATAACCTTGATATTGTTATCAGGGCTACTGCGGATAACCCCTTTGTGTCTGTTACCTGCTGTACGGGTATTCATAAACTATTTACAGCCGGGCAGTATGATTTGGCGCATTATACCGGTATGCCCTGGGGAAGCGGTGTGGAAGTAATTACCCGGCAAGCCCTGGAAAAAGCTTTTGTGGAATCAACAGATGCCTTTGAGCATGAACATATTACGCAGTATCATTACAGGCATCCGGAAAAATTTCGATTATACGAACCTGCTGCTCCCGGGGAATATTATTTTCCCGGCCTGCGCGTAACTGTAGATACGGATGATGACTTTAAAAAATTTTCTGCTGTGATGGAAAAAGTTCCAAAATCGGAGCGGGGAATAGTAGAGTTCTGTGAGATTATAAAACATGCAGGATAGTAACACGATATTTATTTACCATCCACCCGCAGGGTGTTATATAATCAGCGCCGATTTTTATTAATATTTATCTGTATTTTCAGATATACTCCCGTTTATCAAATCAGCCAGCCGCTGGATATATGCGGGGTCTTTTTTTCTTAGTTCAATTTTCAATCCGGTCTCGCCGTTATTTCGTTTTTCGAGGGTCCGGATTATTTTAAATATAGGTCCGGCTACAGAAAAGGAAATTTCAATTCCGAAAATAATCAGAATTATAAAGTTTATACCGGCCATGAAAATCAGCGGTTTCCAGATAATATCAAAAAAAGTATAAACATCCGCATCTATAACGAATTTCTGCCAGTAATCTGCGCTTCCGGCCTGAATATTATTGGCTTGCGCCCAGACGGCAACTGCTTCATTTTCCGGAAGCCTGGTTAAAAAACCCTGCCGGAACTGTATGTTATTCCAGATTATAAAAATAATTATTATTGCCAGTAAAGCCAGAAAAAAAATAGCGCATAGTTTAAAAATAAAAAATAATTGAAATTTTCCCGCAACTATTTTTTGTTTGCGGCGATTTGATTGAATTTCCATAATTTCCTCCCTGGAAAATTTATTTATAAGAGACTACACCAGCTTATAA
>DNNS01000600.1 GCA_003497555.1 Spirochaetia bacterium | reverse complement strand
TTACAGTAATTGTACAAACGTTTGCATCAGGAATGAGTCTTGCGGCTTTAAAATAATTTGCCGTATCTGAAGATAAAGTATTTGCGGATTTAACCACTAGCAGAACATCGTCGTAAGACGGCATGGAAAAAAGAAAATTACCGGCAGCTAATATTAAAATAAACAGCAGGTAATTTATAAATTTATTAAACATAAGCCCCCCCCCGAAAAACCGGATTTTTATTTAAATGAAAACGCTTGTATATTTTACCAGGCAGGATGATTTTAACATCCTGCATATTAATTGATTTTAGAAAAAAAATATTAAAAACCTCGAACTGTGATTTAATCGGATTAATAACACGAGTATAATTTATAAATAATGGCAGTACATCAAAAAAAATACTATTTAACTTAAAGAAAAGTGTTTTTATTCCGGTTATGAATACATTTACATTATTAATTACAGATAATTTACCGGGGAATTGATGAACTTTCAGGATGTTTACTATTTTTGCAAAAATACGATGCGCTGTTTTAAGCTGATTTGTTCTAAAAAGCATAATTTTTGTCTCTATCAATTTATTCCCTGTAATATTATTAATATATGATAGTCTGTATCTCTCCAGCCTGTCAAGATTTTTTTTTAAAGCAGGTACATTTTTTTTAAATACAGTACAATCATTTTTTATTGTTTGCGGACATGCGTCCTGTGCAGATTGATGACAATAACAATGTTGAAATAAAAAAGGGTGCTTTAGTATTTCGCTTCTCCATAAAAAATTATTGTTCAACATAATTTATTTTATTCCAGACGAAACAATTATAATTCCAGTTACTGTAGATTGTCAATTATATTAATATGATAAATTTTTCTTGCTGCGTAGTTAACTACACCTTTTTCAAGTATGGCCTTGCCGATAGCTTGATTTCCAAAAATACATCAATTATACTGAATAATATGCAGTTTATAAAATTAATTAAAAATAATGAAAACGTTTGCAAGTAGTTTTTGAATGTATCAAGTATTGGTTTTTCTACAAGACAATCGGAATGTTNNATGTTTTTTTTATTGTCTTTCAATGCTTGTTGGCTGCTACCTGAAACAATTAATGTGAACGATATTATATCTGCAAATAATTTATTTTTTTCTTCGTATGGCCCTGGCGGCGGGGGCTATTGTGAATCTTTATCATGGGATCCGTCAAAAGAAAATACTTTATGGGTCGGCGGAGATGTGGGCGGAACTGCTGTATCTTTTGACAACGGCGTTTCATATGAAATACGAAACCGCGGCCTGGAAGATTATTGGGTGGAATGTTTTGCCATTAACCCGAATAACAGCAGCAATATTTTAATAGGTACCGCTTCAGGTGTGCATAGAACAGTTGATCAGGGGCTTAACTGGATACTGCAGCGTGATGGATTTCCTGTAACCAGTACCGGTTCCTATACTACGCCTATCAGCAGTATAGTTTTTGATCCGGGAAATACCGATATAGTCTATGCGGCAGTGGGCGGCGCTCGCGGGCATCTTGAAGACATGAGCAAGGGAAAACTTTATAAAAGTGCAAATAACGGCATTACCTGGACACAAATCGGAGCAGGTACAATACCGGCTGATGCCAATATCAAAGATATAGAAATTAATCCTGTATCCGGAAATATAATTTTTATAGCAACTGACAAAGGTCTTTTCAGAAGTATTGACAGCGGCGTTACCTGGGTTTTAAGAACAAACGGTTTGCCGCATAAAAATATTAATAAAATCGCACTAGCCCCGAGTCTTCCGACTACCGTTTACTGTACAATGGAAACAATGGCCAGGAGCGGTGAGACATTCGACGGCGGGGTATACAAGAGTTATAACAGCGGCGATACCTGGTATAATGCTACAGGAAATTTGCCTACAACCCTTGGGGATGCGGACGAAAGCTATTTAATGACCATACATTTTAAAGATATTAAAGTAAGTCCTGACTACCCAAATGTTGTTTATGCAGCGAATTACAGTTATATTAAATGGGGGATTTACAAAAGTACTGACGGAGGAAGCTCCTGGAAATTATCAACAATATATTCTGCTTCCCTGGGAACATTAAATATGGAACATGGCTGGGTAACAGGTTCAGGCGCCTATTGTATGGATATTAACCAGGGTAATCCCGATAAAATTGTATTTGGCACAAGTATGGCGATAAATCTCACGGAAAATAACTGTACCGGCTGGAAACAGATATTCTGCATACAGGATCCGGCTACCTTAAGCATTAAATCCCGCGGCTGGGAAATTATGTGCCTGAAAGATATTATTTTTGACAAAAAAAATATCGATAAAATCTACTTTTGTTTCTCTGATGTCGGATTACTTCTATCCGAAGATTATGGTTCGTCTTACAAAAAAATAACTTCTTCCGCAGGGCATTGTTATACAATGGCTAAAGATCCTGATCTGCAAAAAATCTGGGTTTCAGTCGATACATCTCCCAAGCTGCGCATGTATCAGGAAATATCGGACGAATGGATAGACATAACACCAGACAATACCGGCCTTCCTGACGGAAACATCATACAAATTATATTAGATAAAAATTCGCCTGTAAATTCAAGAAGATTAATTGCTGCTGTAAGCGGTTATGGGATATATGAATCGGAAAATGATGGAGTAAACTGGGAAAATATCAACGGTAATTTGCCGGCTGCCAACAACATTGCTGCCTTAATAATGGACCCCCAGAATTCCTATCATCTCCTTGCCGGACTAAAACTGAATGCCGCTGCTGGAGGCGGTATTTACAGCACTACCGGGTCAACCTGGACTAAACTTAATACCGCTGATATCTTTTATGATCTGAAGGATTTAAAAGCCCAGCCGGACAATTTTAACATTCTTTATATTTGCCAGAGAGATGCCTATAACGGGGTGAGTTATAACGGAGGGGTGTATAAAAGTATTAACGGAGGCAAAGACTGGAGCTGGCTGGTAGATGTTTATTATGCCAATAAAATTGAAATTAATCCGGGCAATTCCCAATATTTATATGTTACTACTTCTGATAATCCTT
>DNNS01000715.1 GCA_003497555.1 Spirochaetia bacterium | reverse complement strand
TCATGATGGAGGCGATTTTCAGTGCATCTGCGCCTTTAAAAATGAAAAACATATCGCCGGCAGCAGGCGCAGTATATGGTATGGTAATAATTGCCGACTGCCCGGTCAGAGCTGATTTCAGGGAAGCGACTGTTCCCATGTCTGCCTTGGTTACCTCAATTTTGGTATTCTTGGTTGAAATGGAAGACAGGGTATTGGCCTGGGACGAGGCAATTACTCCGGCAATATCCCTGAGCGTACTTTTTTCAGCTCCGGTTAAATCGGTTCCGCCGCCTGACGGCATTCCCATCCCTGCAGGTTCGGCCGACATATCGTCAGCTCCCTGCAGCAGGGCATTTATTTCATCCTGACTTAAACTTGCATCACTCATGGTGATTCTCCTCGGATATAATTTCAGATAATATTTTTTCGGAAAGTTCTTCTATTTGTCTTACAACCTGCACCGCTACCCTGGAACCGACCTGCCCGGGACGGCAGAGGAATTTTTTACGGTTGGCGATTTTAAGGGTAAATTCGGTATTCATATTTTTATTCAGATTGATAACGTCATTTTTTTTTATCTGCAGAATGTCGCTCATGGTCATGGTTACCGTACCGATTTCTGCGGTAAGATCAATATCAATTTCTTTAAGCTGCTCCCGGATTAAATCCAGATTCTCGGAAGAGCCGCCCTTGCGTATGCTGGAATACCAGAACTGGGCGGAAAGTTTGGAAATTATGGACTCAATTGTGATATAGGGAATGCAAAAATTCATCATGCCTTCAACATCGCCGATTTTGGTTTCAAGCGTGATTAGAACCACCATATCATTGGGCGGAACAATCTGGGCGAACTGGATATTGGTTTCAATATTGCCGAGCCGCGGGCGCAGATCGATTACGTTGGACCATGATTCCCGTAAATTCCCGAGAATACGCACGATAATGCCTTCGATTACCGAGAGCTCAATATCGGTAAGCTCCCGGTTTTGTTTCAGAGCTTCGCCCTCGCCCCCGAACAGCCGGTCAATAATGGCAAAGGTAATAGTCGGGTCGATTTCCATAATAGCCGAGCCCTTTAACGGATCCATATTGATGATCGCGAGTGTGGTGGGATTGGGAATGCTGCGCGAAAATTCTTCATAAGTAAGCTGATCTACCGACGCTACATGCACATTGACAACAGCCCTGAGCTGGGCAGAAAGAGAGGTAGTGGTAAGCCGGGCATAGGTTTCATGCATCATCTGCAAGGTGCGGATTTGATCCTTGGAAAATTTATCCGGCCGCTTGAAATCATACATCTTTACCGATGATTTTGTGAGGGTTTTATCAAAGGTATCTTCAGATGAAGTGTCGGTTGCAGCCGGCTCCATATCGCCGGTAGAAATGGCAGAAAGCAGGTTATCTATTTCGTTCTGCGATAATACTTCATTCATGTTTTACAGCCGTAATTTTCAGATTAGTGCACAGACAAGTCATTAAACCAGACATCGTCTACTTTACATCCCGGCGATAAAACCGGATTGATTTTTTTTAATATTTCCTTTTTCAGCAGATCCTGCTTGAAGGTGGTATTTACATCGGAAAACTTCTTGCTGCCTATTATTCCGCGGGTAACATCCCGAAGCTGAAATTTTCTGGAGTTAAGATCCGTCATGGTCCGGTTGTCTTCAGGACTATAGCCAAAAACAATATCCACCTTGATAATATGGGTTTCTTCTTCGTCAGCGGTATTAATAATCATTTCACCCATAGTCCAGGGCAGAAGCGGCGGTTTGGCCTGAAGTTCATCATCAAAAGTCCTGGGTCCGGGAGCCTGCAGATCCTTGGTTTTCATGGTTGCGACCACATAGGCAACCACTACTGTGATAGTGATCAATCCCAGAGCCATGCCCACAATTTTAAGAATTTTAAAAACACCGGGGCCAAGGCCTCTGCCGCCTGCTTTGGCTTTTTTATCATCGCCGCCGCCTTCGGCGCTTTCTTCGTTTTCTTCAACTTCTTCTTCTTCTTTAACGTCTTTTTTCTCTTTCTCTTCTTTTTCTTCATCAACCATGTAATAATCCTCCGCTGCTCATTATACAATACCTGCCTGTTTTCCGGCAATTTTCATCAGGAATTTTCTCTTAAAATAATAATATCAACCCTGCGGTTATAGGCGCGTCCTTCGGGCGTATCATTATTTTCTACCGGCCGGGTGGAACCATAGCCTGATATGGAAAGCTGGCTTTCATCAATGCCTACCTGGGATGGAACAGATAAAAGGCCATGCAGAATTGCCCAGGCCCGGGCGGAAGAAAGCTCCCAGTTATCTTTAAAGGCGGAACTGCCTTCCAGGGGTGTGGCGTCTGTATGGCCTTCAATACGCACCTTGCTGTCAAGGCCGCTGAGCAGAAGCCTGATATTTTCCAACATGGGACGCGCTGCTTCGTAATCAAGCTCGGCTGAAGCCGGTTTAAATAAAACATCATTTAACAGAGAGATTACAATGCCTCTTTCATCTTCAGTAACTCTTACCTGCCGGGCTGTAATCTGGGGTTTAAAAACAGACACAGCACGTTTCAGGGATTTGGAAAGCATTTTGCCCCTGGTGGCTGATGGCAAACGTTCTATTTCCTGCCCCATGTTTTCAAATCTGCCTTCAGAAATGGAATGCCCGCCGGAAAGAACACCGAGTGTTCCGCTGAATGCAGACATAATTATACGCATTTCCTGTTCCGGAACTTCTCCGGATGCAAGCATCATAACAAAGAACACCAGCAGAAGTGTAGTCATATCGGAGAAAGACACCATCCATGCCGGAGCACCTTTCGGACATTCCTGTTTTTTTTCCATTATTTATCGCCTATCTGTTCGGATATTTTCTTGCGCACAGCAGGAGAAAAGAAAGAAACCAGTTTTTCCTGTACAATACGCGGGTTGTCACCAGCCTGTATGGAAAGCGTACCCTCAATAATTATTTCTTTCATGGTAAGTTCTACAGCATTATATTTTTTCAGTTTTTCAGATACCGGTGTAAATACTCCATACGCCAGAACCGCGCCGTAAAAAGTCGTAATCAAGGCAGTAGCCATACCGGCGCCGATAGCGCTTTTGTCACCGCCCAGGTTCTTCATCATGATAACCAGACCTATTAAAGTTCCAATCATACCAAAAGCCGGGGTTAAGGCGCTGAAATCTTCAACTATTTTAATATTACTTTCATGCCGTGATGAAAGCGCGCCAAGTTCGCTCGACATGATATTTCTGACCAGTTCCGGTTCTGTTCCGTCAACCACCAGCTGAACGCCTTTACGCAGAAAAGCGTCGGATACTTCTTCCAGATCATCTTCCAGGGCAAGCAGACCTTCCCGCCGGGCTTTTTCAGAGAAACTGACCAGGGTAAGAATTACCTGTGCCGGATCATATTTAGGCACAAAAAAGGCATTTTTAACAATGTTAGGCAGGCGCATCATATTTTCCAGCGGATTGGTAAAAATTACAGCGCACATTGCTCCGCCCAAAGTAATAAAAATTGACGGTATATCAAAAAACAATACAAAACTTCCGCCTCCGGACAGAATACCGAAAACCACCATTACAAAAACACCGGCCAGACCGATAACTGATGCTAAATCCATATTTCAGACCTCTTATTTTTTTCCGTCGATTTCTGCGGTTTTACCGGCAGAATCAAGAAGCATGTCGATTTTCAGATTAAGATTGGATAATATCCTCCAGAAAGTACAGAGTTTTTCAATTACTTCCCGGCTTTTTTCCCTGACTATGATTTTTTTCCCGTTATCAAGCGTAATAATAGTATCAGGAGTTTCTTCCATTTGTTCTATATGATGGGGATTTAAAAAAAAAGGCGCACCGTTCAGACGGTTAAGCATAATCATTGGTCAAATCCTCTGCCGATCTCCGGATCATCTTGTTAAATTATCGGAATTTTGCGGAATTTGCATACAATTTTTTATCAGATAATAAATTGTCTCTTTCCTGAAAAACGATACAGGTATATTTAAAAGACTTGGCGAATTTGCCATATTTAAAGGAAAATATTATAATTAACTTGAATTCGGGTGCATAGCTCAGGTGGCTAGAGCGCCACGTTGACATCGTGGAGGCCGCTGGTTCAAGTCCAGCTGTACCCAGATAAGCGGGTAAACCGGTACAGTTTTTAAAATAATTAACCGACAATAAAGCAAGGTATATCTTATTCTACAAATGACTGATTATGGCCAAACAAGCTAGTTCTGTAAAAAAAGCAGAATATAACGAAAGAATCACTCCGCTCAAGGCTAAAATAAATTCATATCTTGAAAAAATAAAAAAAACCGAAATCGAAATAAAAACCAAGACTTTTGATGATCGCAGGGAACAGTTTAAAAAATTGCTGGAATTAATCAGGGATTTAACCGCTCTGGGTTATATAGAAATAAATGTTTCCATCATGAGCCTTGAAACCATTAATATAAAAAATGAAAATTATCTCAATGATGTACGCAAACATGTAAGCGAAGTCCTGCAATATATCGAAATGATCGGTGGCAAAATAATCGATACTCCGCTCAATGAAAACGAGGAAATATTCCAGGATTTAAACCAGATAATTGACGACAGCAGCCGGCTCCGGCTGATCCAGTCCATAGGGCTGCTGATCGACCGGCTGGAGTGGATGTACGGCGATAATTCCAAATGGAAATGGTCATTTGTCGATATCGAGGGAAGATTTGTTACCGCAGCCAAAAACATTGTTGATTTTACCAGTATTATAAAAAACCTGGATCCCTCCATACCGGGTTATGCAGACCGTATGGATTTATATAATCTTCTGCGGCTGCTGATCAATGAAGCTTCCGACCGTTTCCGCGACAAATACGAAATGACCGGCAAGGGGATTGACGATATGAAATCGGCTCTCAATTTTCTTTCCCTGCTTAAACGCATTCATCTGGTAATGGGCGAAGAAGATGAAGCGGCGGAATGCAAGAAAAAATACGACATCTGGAAGAAAAAGCTGGAAGAAGACACCAAAGAAAAGGAAAATAAAAATGGCCAGTAAACCGATTAAAATGATCTGTTGCCTGCTATTGTTAACTATTGCGCTTTTCCCCCAGGAATCTGCACAGAATGAAACCACCGGACAGGATGAAGCCCATCTGCTTTCCCAGATCACCAANNGCTGCGCAGCAAAAAACGGTTCAGCCTGAAAAATCCGATACTCCGGTCCGTACAGCTCTACCGCCGGAAGTGAAAAAAAAATCCAGACCGGCAGCCGTTAAAAAAAATACCGCGCCTGTAAAATACAGGATTTCTCATTTCAGCATTACCCCGGCAGTAAAGCCGGTGACGGTTTCCCGAAGCCGTCCGGTACAGATTACCGTACAGGTTGAAACGCAGGAAGCTCTAAGGGCGGATTATTATTTTTATATGCGGCAGATTACCAGGGAAAAAATCCTGCCGGCTGTAAGAATTTTTTATTACCCGGGATCACGAATTGTGAACGGCCGTTCCCAAATCCAGTTTAATTTTTCAGGCTCCCTGCTATACAACGGCAAAAGGCTTCCAGCCGGAGCCTGGCTGCTTTCCTGTGATGTAATATTTAAAAATGAAAACAATCATACCCTGGGAAAAAGCACCATGTCCTGGGGCGGACGTTCGCAATCCGTACTTCCGGAAGATTTAATTTATATCAAATAGTTTATTTCAATCTATCAGCTGATAACCTTCGCGCGTAATACGTCCGCTCGGTTTTATTTTCGGTTTTTCCTCTGCGGGTTTGCCGCTCTTGTCTCCGTCGGCCAGAACGCTGTAATCATTTTTCATCAAATCGCGTATTATATTATATTCCCGCTTTCCCGGCTGCTGGCGCGATTTCCATTTTTTTTCAAACAGATATTTAATAATGCTCCCGGCTACATCGCCTTCCAGCATGGAAATCTGCCGTAAAAACTGCAGAATTTTTTCATCGGCGTTTTTTTTCATTCCGGTTTTAAGCATGGCATTATAGAGCTCCAGAAAACGGTTTTGATCCTCTATTTTTCCCAAGTCGCAAAATAAATTTATCCGGGAAAGGGAGAAAAAATCATTGGGCAGGCGGTATAAACAGCGGGAGGCGAGTGTAATTCCCTTCATTAAGGCTTCGCTGCCGCCGTTTTCCATAATTTCCAGCAGGTAAAATATTTCTTCGACCGTGGTAATCTTTTTTCCGATTTTGGCCGCTTCAGCGGCAAAAACCGTAAAAAATTTTGTATCGGTTTTTCCCAGGCGGATCAGCAGATCAACCTCATCGTCATCCAGCGTGTCGTCAAATTTGACTTTAAGCAGACTCAGGGCTTCAAGGGATCCTTCCACCTTTTGCGCTTCATTGGCGATTTTCAGGCACTTGTAAATATGATCGTCGTGATCAAGGGTAATGGATCCGATATTTTTAGACATCAGCAGAGCGGTTATCTGATCAATATTCCGGTTGGACTGGGCGAAAAGACCGATAACAAGACTGCAGAGAACCGGCAGAATCAGTTTCATAAATACACTCTCTTGCAAATAGTCTTTCAGGTACCGTAATCGGTTTCGCTTTTCAAGATAGCGAAACAGGCGGCTGATTCTGAAAGTCCCGATGCTAAAATATTATTATGTCCAGGAGGCCGGCCTGCACCTTTTTTGCGGTTTCAGATGCCCTGTGGACAGGAATTACTCTCATTACAATAATATCGTCTTATTTATATTTAAATTCAAATATTTATACACAGTTAAAAAGACCTGCAGGTATTCAGGATTTTATTAATCCGGGGATTGGCAGCAACTTTAATAGGGACACGCGGAAAAATGTTCAGGCGCTTTTTCTTCAAGATGTACCTGCACGCTGCTGCATTCCTTTTTTTTCATAAAGCAGCGCGTATGAAACGGGCAACCTGACGGCCTGTTTACCGGAGAAGGAATATCCCCTTCGAGTATTATACGTTTTTCTTTTCTGCCAGGCGCCGGTACGGCAGAAAGCAGGGATCTGGTATAGGGGTGCGCCGGCGCTGACAATATTTTTTCTGTCCGCCCGTATTCAAGAATTACGCCCAAATACATTACAGCCGTATGGTGCGAAAGATATTTAACCGCAGAAAGGTCGTGCGCAATAAAAAGATAAGAAATCCCTTTTTGCTTCTGCAGATCTTTCAGCAGATTGAGTATATCGGCCTGCACGGAAACATCAAGAGAACTGACGCATTCATCCAGTATTATAAGCCGGGGCTCAACCGCCAGGCTGCGGGCAATGGCAATACGCTGCCTCTGTCCGCCGGAAAACTCATGCGGATATTTGGCATAATCGTCGGCCGNNGTGATTTTTCCGGGAAACCGGCCCGGATGGCTTCACGCAGCAGGCTGCCGGATCGCATTTTAGGATTAAGGCTTGAGAATGGATCCTGAAAAACCATCTGGCAGATACGCACTTTTTCCAGACGTGTAAATTCTTCAGCAGGCCGGTTGTTAAAAAAAATTCTTCCGCTGCTTACCGGCGCAAGCCCCATTACAGCCCGGCCGGCACTGCTTTTACCCGAGCCGGATTCCCCCACCAGGGCCAGGGTTTCACCCTCTTCCAGATTAAATGATATGCCGTCAACCGCCCTGATGCTGTAATCGGGAGTACGGAAAATTCCGCGGTATTTCCAGTACCAGACTTTCAGATTTTCTGCTTTAAGAACTATCATTATTTTCTCATATGGCAGGCGCAGCCGGTACCGCAAGCCAGAATTTTCCATCCGGGGCGATCTTTACAAATTTCCTGAGCTTCCGGGCAGCGCATGCGGAAAAGACAGCCGGTTCCGCTGTAAGAAGGTACAACCGAACCGGGAATGGATTTAAGACGTTCGCCGGTTTTATGCAGCGCAGGAATGCAGGAGAGCAGGCCGCGGGTATATGGATGTACGGGATTTTCAAGCACTTGTCTTACGGTACCGTATTCGCATATTTTTCCCGAATACATAACAGCTACCTTGTCGGCATATTCACCGACCAAAGATAAATCATGCGATATCAGCAGCAGGGAAATGCCGGATTTATTCTGCATGCTTTTCAGAAGCTCCATAATCTGGGCCTGAATAGTGACATCGAGAGAGGTGGTTGGTTCATCGGCAATTACCATTTCGGGATTCATAAGCAGAGCCATGGCAATCATTACCCGCTGTTTCATACCGCCGGAAAGCTGATGCGGATATTCATCATAGCGTTTTTCCGCTTCGGGAATTCCGGTTTTTACCAGCATGTCAATGGAGCGTCTGCGCGCTTCTGCTTTGGAACATTCATTATGTGCCAGCAGGGCTTCGGCAAGCTGTGTTCCAACGGTAAAAACCGGATTAAGCGAACTCATGGGCTCCTGGAAAATCATGCTGATCTTTTTTCCGCGTACCTGACGCATCCCGGAATAGGGCAGAGCAAGCAGGTTTATGCCGTTAAAAATGATTTCTCCCTGCGGAATTATACCGGAAGGCCCTGCCAGCCCCATTATGGCCAGACTGGTCATGGTTTTTCCCGAACCGGATTCACCCACCAGGGCCAGGGTTTCTCCCTTTTCGAGGGTAAAGGAAATATCATCAACCGCCCGCAACATGCCCCGTGCAGTTTTAAAATATACGCATAGTTTTTTTATTTCCAGCAGAGACATACTAATGTTTCTCCGTACGCGGATCCAGGGCGTCGCGCAGCGCATCGCCGAAGTAATTGATGGCCAGGGCCAGGGTAAACATGAAAAAAAATGCTGCGGAAATATTCCACCAGACCGCAGGTGTGCGCGCCAGTTCCTGCCTGGCCTGATCGATCATAATTCCCCAGCTTGCCATGCCGGGAGGAACGCCGATACCGAGATAACTTAAAATTACTTCTGCCATAATGAGTCCGGACAGCCTGAGCACAGCGCTGATTAAAACAATATGCATTATATTCGGCAGAATATGGCGCAGCATAATGACAACAGGCGAAAGACCGAGTGTTCGCGCTGAAAGAACATACTCCATGTTTTTCTGTCTCAGGGTTTCTCCGCGTACGACACGGCAGAGCCCCACCCAGCTGGTGATTCCCAGGGCAGTGCATAACTGTACCAGACCGGATCCGAAGACTTTCATCAGGGCGATTAGCAGCAGAATTTCCGGAATCGATTCAAGTGTGGAGTAGAACCAGGTAATTCCGGCATCGGTTTTCTTTCCGTAAAATCCGGCAAGCAGTCCGAAAAAAATCCCAAGCGGCAGGGAAAGCAGCGTGGTAAGCCCGGCAATGGTAAAAGCGGTTTTGAGTCCCTTAAGCGCATTAGCCAGAACATCTTCTCCGCTGATATTGGTCCCCAGAATATGACGCTGCTGATTTTTTATGTCCGAGTCGAGCAGCTGATTTTCCGCAAGGGGCGCAGCGTAGGATTCCTCGCGTGCCGGATTATAGAGGCGGTCAAGCAGGGATAATGACCGGTTATAGGTTTTTTTACCGTCGATTATATAAAAAACCGGGAACTTTACAGTATCAAGCGCTGCGATCAGTCCGTAGAAACAAAGCAGAAAAAAAGCGGTTTTTCCCGGGCGGGATTTGGCAATATAAAAATAAATATGCCGGTGCAGAGGATTTTTTTTTATGCTGAAAATCAGAGCAGCCAGCAGGCTGACGGCTAAAACCGGGATTATGGAAATCAGCAGATCGTGTAAATAATACTGCGTCATATACTACTCAAAAACTATCCTTGGATCAACCGCCGCATAACTTATATCGGTTAAAATAAGCCCGGCCTGGTACAGCACGGCACCGATAAAAATTACCGCCTTGATAGACGGAAGATCATTGCTGAAAAAAGCATCAATGGCAAAACTCCCCAATCCGGGAATACCGAAAAATGTTTCGGTCAGTAATGCGCCCATAAAAAGAAAGGGAATCGCCATTACGGTATTGGTAAGGACGGGAATCATGGCGTTTTTAAGAGCATGCCGGAAAAGAATATCGATTTCATGCAGGCCTTTGGCCCGGGCGGTACGCACATATTCCTTGCCGGTTTCTTCAAGCATTATGGTGCGGTAATAGCGTATGCTTCCCCCCAGGCCGGCAGTTATCCCGATTAAAACCGGTATAAAAATAAAACGCAGGCGATCCGGCCAGCCGGCCCATCCTGAAACCGGAGCAAGACGCATTACCATGCTGAAAATCCACTGAAAGGTTATTATATAAATAATGATTACCACTGACATGCCGAG
>DNNS01000344.1 GCA_003497555.1 Spirochaetia bacterium | reverse complement strand
TCCGTTAATTTTGTAAAGTCTTATTTTTGCTAAAGCCGGACCCATATGATTATCATATTTTTTATAGTTATATATACCAATCATCAGGTTCTTTGCATCCGGCCAAAAAATCAGCTCTTTTTTCTGCATCTTCATACTAAGCGGATGATGACCGCCGGTAATTATTCCAATCGTATTAAGGCTATTGGCCCGTACTTTTTCGTCTTTTTCCTGAAAAATAGCAGTATAAAAAACCCGGTTATAGTTATCCGGNNCCAGGGAACTCCGGTGCAATCAAGAGGTTTGAATTTATAAGCAAAGCCGTTTTTAGAAGCATCCCCCGATGCTTCCCGGTATTTACCCAAATTTTCAGTAATCACGGTGCAATTACCGTCATCCCGGTATTTATCCTGATTGTGAACATCATAACATGTTATTTCTTCATATAATTTTAGATCTATCTCCCCATTTTTACTGACGGTCTTATTACTAAAATCATCTTGCTTCACGGCTAAAATTTCAAATTTTATAAATAACCGGTTTTTACTGTAGATAGAAAGATAATACCGGCCCTGATTTTGAATTTCTGCAGGAATGGATTGAATAAGGGAATTATTTGTGTCAAGATTTACGGTTTGAGTTATCCTGGTTAGTTCTTTACCGTCAGCGGTTTCCAGACAAAAAATATAATCTCTTTTGACGGGCTGTACTGATAAATTCAGCCATTTGATTCTGATCTCATTTTTTTTTCCGGTAATTAACATTCGGTCATAAATAACAGGATAAACAGGTACAAATTTTGAATATAGCTCTTGCGCTTCTTCCACGGAAAACTGATAGTTGTAAATACGCAGTTCGTCAATGACTCCATCCAGGCCCGACATGTTCCCATCTGGTTTTCCTGCGCTGCCGATAAAAAAACGGTCATATTCCTCGATTGTTCTTTGTATCTTTTCGCTCTGCATTATCTTTTTCCCGTCAAGATAGATATAATTATGTTCATCCTTTTTCCAGGAAAAAATTAAATGATGCCACTCGTCTTTATTAATTTGTCCTAAAATACCGAAATTATACGGAGTGGATAACGGTTTTCCCCTCCAGCCGAAAAAAAGATAGCTGCTGATCATGGCTTTAAGATTTTGAGACTGCTGGCCGTCTTCACAGTCTTCCATAAAAATACCGTGCCAGCCGGAACCATGTCCGAAATCGCCGTTGCCTTCAGGCTGCCAGTTCAGCTTCATCCATAAAGAGATTGTCCCTTCTTTTTTGATAAAATTATTCTTGGAATTATAAAGCAGATAGCCGTCGGCGGGAATTTTTGCTCCGTTTCCAAGCAGTCCGCCGGCAATTTTTGTTTTATTGGCCTGAATCGGTGCGGATTCGCCTGCGGCGCGATCAGCAGTAAGTGAATTATCAAATGAGCAGTAAAATATCTCCTTTTTTTCAATTTCAAATTGGTTTTCCGCAGCTGATTTTTCATTTGTTTTCATGCCGATTTTCCCGCCGGCATAGTTTTTTTTTATTTCATCCTCACTGAGGGCGTGATTATAAATACAGATATCATCAATTGCTCCTACTAAAAAATTGGCAGCGAAATTTCCGAATAAAAACCGTCCCATAGTTTTAATTGAAGCATCCCATTTGCCTTGATCAATGATTTTTTCTCCATTTTGATAAATTAAAAAACTATCATCTTTTACCGTTATAACAAAATGCGCCCATTCCTTAACTTTTAACAATGCTGTTTTATGGAATTTAGCCGTCTCTCCATAATTATTTTTTTCATTGTTCCAGGAGGCAGCTACAAAGCTATGATCTCTTTGTGTTCTTAGCACAAAACCTTTTTCAATATACAGCAATCCCTGCAGTTTTATTTCATCAGCTTTTACCCAAAATTCTACAGACATTTCTTTATCAAGTCCCCACTGGTCTGATTTTTTTATATAAAAAGATTCTTCTTTTGATGAAATTCGTAATGCAGAATTTTGATTGCCTTTTCTATCAATAGTATATACCGGGTTTTGCAGAACAAGATTTTGCACGCTTTTGGAATCATTGGGATTCCCATCCAGTCGCCACTGGCCTACTATTGATGAAAATAAATTTGCCGACAGCAATAACAGAATCACAGGAATATTGTTGATTTGCAGCATAGTTATTCTCTGTTTTCAACAAATAATAATTTAATAATTATCATATTGCAGCTGGCCGGCATTTTTTAATTCATCCATGGCGTTTTTAATAGCAGCGGAATCCTCGTCAAGGCAGCTCCGCAGACTATAAGTTTTAGGGTCCATAAATGCCAAGCCGGTTTTTCTTATGTTGTCTTTTATTGTTTTATTTTTATAGCGTTCCAAATAAAATGTATAATCAAGAGAATTAATTACCGCCTGCTTGTTCTCAGGAGGCAGACTGGGATTTAAAAACAGCTTTGAACTCTGTATTGATTTTAAAATAGGTACGCCGATGTTTATTCTCGCGCATACTTTTTGAAAATCAGGACCGGCAAGAAATTTTATAAATTCAAAAGCTCCGCGGGAATGTTTTGAATTTTTTAAAACCATCCAGCATATAAAATTATTAAATATTTTACCCTCGGGAACCATTCTCGGGAGCATTACTATATCAAAAGAAAGATTTTTTTTGGGTATAAAATCTGTAACAGAAGAATAATTCCCGATGAACATGGCGGCTTTTCCCATTTGGAAAATATCGGAAGGAGTCAAGCCGGTATTGTCTTCTCCGGAATTGACCAGTTTGGGAGCAGACTTGTGGATAAATACAAGATCCTGATACCATTTTAGTATATCATAAGATTTCTTGCTGTTGAATGTAACCTTGCTGCCGTCTTTACTTATTATAGAAGAATTATTGAGTGGAAGCAGCCATTCTATGCTGCCTGCCATTAGAAGGCCATAGCAGGTGGTTTTTCCGCTCTGATCTTTCTCGGTTAAATCAATAACGGCTTTAGTAAAATCTTTAAAACTCCAGTCTTTGGGGGGGTAGGGGACTCCGTGCCTTGTAAAAATTTCTTTGTTATAAAAAAGTACCTGCGGATTCATCCATCCCGGCACAGAGTAATACCGGCCTTGTATTTTTCCTATATTAAGAATTTCCGGCGGATTTAAATTATTTTTAATTATTCCAAAATCGGAATCATTTTCAATATATTCTGTTAAATCATATAATGCGCCCCTCTCATATAAATCATATGTCAAGTTTGGCGCATCAATAATTATATCAGGAGGGTTCCCTCCGACGATTCTGGTAATTACTTTGTTTTGATATTCACTCCAGCGTGCAATATGAGTAAGTGTTATTAAATATTCAGTATTTTTTTTCATAAATTCATTTTTCATTCGTTCCATTATTGTGGACATTGCCGCGCCGCCAGGAAACATATATTCAATTACTTTTTTTTCCGTATTTTTTTTCCTTGAGCAGGACAAAGAGAAAATAATCATTACTGCCGATATAAAAATAATCTGTTTTTTCATAAAAACTCCTGTATTTTATTTGATTTATGTTATAATTAATTATATTAACAATGCTGAAAAAATACTACCAGAATTTTAATAAAAACTCCCAAAAAACCGATCTTCTGGTTTTAAAAAAAAACTTAAATACTTTAAAAGCATAGACCGCTGATTAAGGCAGAAAAGGGCAATAAAAAATGTATAATTACAAATTCAATAATATTTTTAAAATTCTCGATTCTAAAGAACTGGAAAATTTCTGGATACAATATTTTATTAAGGACAAGAAAAATAGAATAATGGATTTAACAGAAGATGGCAAAAAGATTGGAATATTGCCGCATTATGTGGTTTTTCAAAAAAATTTACAAAAAAAAAAAAATGAAATTAAATTGCCGGTAATCAAACTGCCGAACGATAAAAGCAGGCATACTTTTTTTGAGATAGTCATTATCTTAAAAGGCAAGGGAGTTCATTATATTGATAATAAAGCCTATCCGATAGAAAAAGGAAATATTTTTTTTATCAGTGATGCCAAATTTCATAAATATGATAATGTTCCCAAGCGGCTTGAAATTATTAATATTTGTTTTTTACCCGAAGTTTTACTCAGAGACAAGGGAGATAAAATGATCGATCCGAAAGTTATTATGAGTTTTTCCCTGCTGGAGCCTTTTTTCCGGGCGGATAATGAATTTAACGACAAGCTGCGTATCAAAGGTAATCAGTTCAAGTATTTTCTCAATATTGTTTTTTTAATGATTGATTATTTTAACTCGGAAGAAAACAGTATTGATAAAAGGAAAATGCTTTCTGTATATTTAAATTTGCTGCTTAAGACAATTATTAATGAATATAAAAAAACCATTGTACAATCAACCAAAGACTACTATTTAATAAATTCAGTATCTGATTATATTGAAAAACATATATCAGAACGCATGAAGTGGGATGAATTTTCTACCGCTCTGGGAATGAGCAAGGAATATTTTTTTATTAAATTTAAAAAAAATACCGGTATTTCCTGTATAGACTATGTTAATGAAAAAAGAATAGAATATGCCTGTTATTTAATAAAAAATACCAGAGAAAATATTTCTGCAATTGCCTATGAAACAGGGTTCGGCTCACTTGCAAATTTTAATATGGTTTTTAAAAAACATCTAGGCGTATCTCCCCGCAGTTACCGGACTGGCGTTGAGCAGAGTTAAAATAAGCCGTTGCCGGTAATATATATGATAAAAAAAAATTCAATAACAGGGTATCCTTAAATAATCAATCAAAAAATAAAATTTTCCTGGTACACGTAGATAAATTCTGATAAAAGGGCGACGAACAATAAATATCAGTAACAGAAGTGGGCGGTTTTAGAATAGGAAATTTTGATTTTAGTATGGAAAAAGCTGAATTTCTGCGTCAGAGTCTGTAATAGGCCGGGGAAGTGAAAACTCAAGAGGAAATTTTAGTTAAAGATTGAATTTTGACGGGGAAAGGGGTATAATGGGCTAAAGTTGAAAAGGAAATTTCTATTCATTTTCTGCTTGAGGACTGAGTAGATACCCAACATTAATTCTAAAAGATATGGGAAACAATAAAGTATATCTGCGTTTTTCAAAGAATTCTTTTTTTGAAATAATTGATACGTTTGAATACCTGACCGGTCTACAGATATGTATACTGCTTCATAAAGATTATAATAAAGATATAGTAAATTTAGATAATATTCGCGGAAAAATGACTCATAGAAATCCCTTTTGCTCATTAATTAAAGAAAACAAAAACGGAGGAAAAGGCTGTGGCGGATACGACGTAAATTGCCGCTCCCAAAAAGCAAAAGAAAAAGGGAAACCGTTTCTTGATGAATGTCCATCCGGTGTTGTTGAATTGATAATACCTCTACTTATAAATAAACAATTTGTCGGGACTATTTTTTGCGGACAACTAAGAAAATTCAAGGATATAAAAAAAAATATATTATATATTTGCAAATTAAATACTTTTGTAACTAAATACAGTATAAAAGAAAAAGCAAAAAATTTTTTATGGATAGATGATGAAAAATTAATTCAAATAGGTAATCTTCTATTCGCTGCCATAAATCATGTTACTTCGAATATGGATTACAATGAAATGAAAAAAATCATCATGCTAAAAGAACATCCTCTTCTCTCTCAAATTATACGTAAATTAAATGATTTAAATGAACCTATTCTCTCTGCTTCCGAAAATGCAAAAAAATGCGGCGTAAGTCTCGAATATTTTAGTAGACTATTTAAAAAGATAATTGGAAAGAATTATATAGATTATAGTACAGAAGTCAGGCTGGAGCGTGCACGGCAATTATTGAAAAATACAGATTTAAATATTGTGCGGATAGCGATGGAAGTCGGATACGACAATCATAGTTATTTTACTAAAAGATTTAAACAGTATTTCGGATGCGTCCCTAAAAGATTTAAAAGACATTAGGTTTTGTTAATTATGAGATGCTGAATAACAAATATTTTATTGAAGTAAAAGTATAAAACTGGTTCGCGGGAGCCAACACATGTCAGATATCATTCTGTTCCACATAAGTAATAGATATCAAAAAAATTATACTTTTCAGACAAAAATGACTATAGAAATCGTTTATTTTAATGTTTATAATTATATAACCGGTCGTTAAAATCATGATTTTACCCACCGGGGTGCATCTGCCAACAAAGGAGAAACAAATTATGGATCTAAAAAATAATCGTATAACGGAAATTTATTCAGTTGGGTATTCCAGTGAATTAACAAAAAGGATAGATGCTGTTCATGACCGATGGATATTATGGCGCGATACAGCATGGTTTATAATGCTCGCTAAACAGAAAATAATACCGGGAAAATATCTGGCTGATATCGCAAAAACAGTACGGGAACTCTATGCTGACAGAGAAAATGAATATACAAATGAACGGTTTGGCATAGAAAAATATGCAATATCAAAACTCGGAACAAAACGGGCCGGTTTTTTATCAATGGGAAGAACCATTCCCTCGCAAGACCAGCAGTTCGCGGCCAGACACAAACTTATGAAACTTATGTGTATGTTTTATGATTTTCAAAAATCATTGCTTCGTTTTGCCGCAGACCATCTCGAAACTGTAATGCCCGGTTATACTCATTTGCGTCATGCACAGCCTACTACGCTGGGACATTATCTGCTGTCTGTATTTGATCCAATTGAGAGAATTCTGAAAACTGTTGAGGACTCTTATGTTGCCATGAGTTTGAATGAACTCGGCTGCGGAGCGCTTGCGGGAACAAGTCTGCCAATTGACAGAGATATGATAAGCGATTACCTCGGGCTTGAAGGACTTATTGAAAATACCAATGACGCGGTCTGCTATACAGACGGATATGTACTCCTTGTGTCTTCTCTTGCGAATATTATGGCCGTAGTAAGCAGGTTGGCGCTTGATCTTAATATCTGGTCTACCCTGGAATACGGATTTTGTGAAGTTCCGCTTTCAATAAAATTTGTAAACGGAGAATATGTGGCTACCGAAAGCGGAAAGTCCAGCGGATCAACCAGTTTTTTTATGCCCAACAAGGCAGGTAAAGGCATTAATTCGCCTATTCTTGAGCAGACCCGCGCCGGAGCTGCCCAGCTTGCGGGAGTCTTAACAGAAACAGTGACCATGGGAATGCGGACCGCTCATGGTGATATGCACGAGATGCTCCATCTGCTTGATTCAAGCGGCCGGGCCATTGATTTAACACATGAATTCATGAATATTTATATTCATTTATTTAAAAACATTACAGTATTTAAGGACAGAATGCTTGAAATGGCGCGAACAGGTTATTCCTGCGCTACTGAACTTTCAAATGTCCTTGTCATGAACTATGATATTGATTCAAGGACAGCGCACCATATAATAAATGAGTTCTGCATTGAATCCGATGAAAAGGATATTCCCTCCGGCAAAGCAAGTCTGGCAATATTTGATAAACATTATGAAAAAATTACAGGTCGTAAATCCGGCATGAGTGAATCTGAACTCAGAAAAACGCTTGATCCGGTTAATTTTATTCATACCCACAAAACTCAAGGCGGAGTTTCACCGGATGAAACAAAACGCATGGTGGATGAACGCTCTACTAGATTGGAAGAATACCTTGCTAGACATAAAGCAAGAATTACAAAACTGGAAGACAGCAAAAAAAGAACTTTATCAGACCTTGAGACATTATAAATGTTAATTTATTTACTTTTTATTTAATGGAGTAAAATTTATGAATAGCGGCAATACAATTAATAAAAAAGGAAATACAAGAATACTGGCAGAATTGGTACTGAATACGAAAACAGGCGGCATACCCGAAAAAGCCTGTGAAGCTGCGAAAAAAATGATAATTGACTCTATAGGCTGTGCAATTGCCGGTTACAAGGCTGAAGGTATCCCGGAAGTATTAGAGCAGCTTATGGACTGGGGCGGCAAAGAAGAATCAACGGTACTCATTTACGGGAAAAAACTCCCTGCTCCCCTAGCTGCATTTGCCAACAGCGCCATGACTCATGCTTTTGATTTTGATCATTCGCACCAGCCATCAGGCCTCGGTCATATCCTGCCTTCTGTATTGCCTGTATGTCTTGCAGCTGCGGAAATAACCGGATGTTCCGGAAAAGATTTTCTTGCTGCAGTAATCCTTGGTTTTGAAGTTACAGCGAGGTTGGGACTTGCTTTCAAAAA
>DNNS01000208.1 GCA_003497555.1 Spirochaetia bacterium | reverse complement strand
ATTTCGAAACCCCGTACAGTGATGTAGCTCGCTAGGCTGATAAAAAAACCGTGATCTGATGTGCCGCTTCCTTCAAGGATGACATGCGCACCATTTGCAGCAGTGAAAACAACCGGCTCTGAAGCTGTTCCGCTATTGCTGCCGTATAGGTTTACCTGTCCGTAATAGGTGCCTTCTCCCACGGTAACAACATCGCCCTTTCTAACTCTGCCGGCGGCGTATGCAATTGTTCGCCAAGGGCTGCCTATTGTTCCGGCATTCGTATTGTTGCCCGATGTCGCAACATAATAATTTACCGAATATCCGCCCGCCGGTAAAGACATGAAAACAACGGCAACTATATAAGCGGCCTTAATATCACGAAAAATTATAAGCAATAGCGTTTGTAATAATTTTTTCATATTACCTCCAATGCTTTTAATGATTGTAGTAATTTTATTTGGAAGCTTGATTGCAGAATGAAAACGTATTCATGATACTTATTATTTGCGTTACTTTGCGTTATTTTCATTTGATATACAGAAATGCCAGTATTATTTTCGCTGCCATTTGCCGTGAAGGAAAAATGATTCACGACCTGTATATTAAAAAGTGCATTAATCAGTGCCGCAAAGAAAAAAGTAAAAACAAGTAACTTTTTCATAAATCTACCGCGTTATCTTATTTTAAATGGAGCGTATATGCGGATATCAGCTATTTCTGTATAATCCGCACCATGATTATTAATTTCAATCTTGATTTGTTTTGCCTGGGTACCATTGGGAAAAACAAATATTCTGCCGGCGCCGCCTTGATAGCATTCTCCGTTTAGCACTTCTTTCCAGGCCGATTTTGTGTTTTGTCGAATTGATATGTCTATTTCTTTAGGATTGTACTGCTTGTTGTGGCCGGCGCGGGCAATTTGAATACTGCCGATAGCAGCCTGCCCTTCACCGGGCAGAGTAAAAATAACCATAGCGTCTGAACCATCACATTGCCATACAGCTGACGGGTCAGTACTGCCGTCAATAAGGTTTTTACCCGGGAATTTTTCACGCTCGCCGGAAATTTCGGCAAGCTGCAGGGCGTAACAATGAATAAGCGGAATATTATCCAAACCGTAAATTGCATCCGGACCTACTTCTTTTAAGATTGCAGCCCACGCGCCCATGTCGGTTTTTCCTGAAGCCGCGTTTTTTGCTGCGGATATGTTATTGATGCGGAAATCTCCTTTTGCCGTGTCAATAAAAGTATTGTCATTATTAGCTTCCATACCTCGGGCTTCATAGGGAGTTTTTGTTTTTACATCGGATAGCATTAAGTAGGCTTTACCTGCGCCTGTCCAGGTAGTATCGTGAAAAACAGTTGAAGAAGGATTTTTTTTCGTATAGAAATTACTGTCAAAATTACAATTTTCTCCCATCAGATGAATGCGGAAACCAGAGGCATTGTCAGCGATAATATTTTCAAACGCGCGGCCGTTGGTACTGCGAGGCTCGGGGCTGTTAACCAGAATACCCGAGTAACAGTTGGCATACATTGTATTGTGCAGCAGCTGCCAGTTGAAGGAGTGTTTGGGATTAATGCCGTTTGCTCCATTCCATCCGCAGAAATTGTGCTCAACTATTACGCCGAAATCAGATTGCATCATGTTGACATCAATACCGCAATAGCCGTTATTAATCAATATATTACCGCGTACGACTGTTTTATCTAAGGCGTGTTTTTTACCGATAGTGTCAGTGTCAACAACCCGTATGCCGGTTTTATCCACAAGATATACCAGATTCTGTTCAACAAGTGTGCTGCTATGAGCCAGATACATTCCGTAAGACTCATTGTGTCCGCAAATAAAATAAATGGCATTTTGTCTGATTTGCATGTTTTGACAGCGGTAAAAAGCATAAATGCCGGTTACCCATTTACCTGCGCTGCTGATGCCGGTCTTGCTGCCGATATCATGAATTATATTTTTTTCTATTATACAATTGGTAGCCCAGGATATTTTTATTCCGCATTCTGTAAAATTTTTAATTTCCAGGCCACTGATTATAACATTTTCCACACTAGTTATTACCAATCCGTTTTCGGCGTTTTCTTCTCCGTCGATAATTGCAGCTTTACCGGATGCCATTATTGAAATTTTTGATTTTTCTATATTCAAACTTTCACGATAGACACCGTCAGCAAGAATAATTTTATCGCCTGACTGGGCAAGAGAAATTGCCTTCTGAATTTTCACCAAAGGCATGTTTTTGCTTCCATCGTTTCTGTCATTTCCCTGCGGGGAAACATGGTATTCGGAGGCGAAGACATTTAATATAAACGATAGTAAAATAGTTAAGCAGCACAAATATCCAGGAAAAGTAAAATGAACTTTTTGTGTTAATGATGTGTCTTTCATGGTTTTCTCCAATTTAAACGTTGATTAATGTAATTTTTCAATAAGCTTATAATACCCTTTACCTGCATTCGGTCAAAAAGAAAGAACAAAGCATAAAGTGAATTTCTTCTTATCATTGGTTATATTATACTTTAACATACAGCATTTACCATAATGAAAAGCAATTAAAATATGATGAAAATTGACATAATATAACTAAATTTAAGCAGATTCGTAGAGCTTGGCTAAAAATCCTTTCGTTAAAGCATAAAAAAGTTGATTTTTCATATAGAAATCAGCATTACTCTTCGGAAAAATCGGGGTTTCATCCAGCCATTAGAGGAATTAGGCAGTTTTACGGTTTTTTATTACAAATATAACTTAAAATCTGTCTTTAAAATATATTTTCGATAATATATTTGGTAAATTTTTTATGATCTCGATAGGCTCCTGGCGCTAATTACTACTACGATAAAGAAGATATTGCTTATAACCACTAACAGGCTATTCGGCTTAAAGGGATGAGTTGGAATCAGTTTATTACACTGCCGATTAAGTATTATTGATAAGATGGCGCCCTTTTTCTGAGATGATCGGCAATATCTACCGATTGCAGAGAGGATTCAACATTATCTTCTATAGGCTTATTTTCCGCCAAGGCATCAATAAAAGCCAGGTGCTCGCCATAAAAACCGCAAGCGCGATATCTTTCCTGCGGCAGGGAAGAATCCGAGCCGTCGTATATTCTATGGATTTTTCCTTCGCGCAGGCATAATACCCTTCCCGGATAATCAATACCGCCCACCATCGGAAGTTCGCCGATTAAGGTCATGTCCCGCAGACTGATTGTTATTCGTTCGAGCACAATGCCTGATATGGGCAAAAAAGACAGGGTGGTATGCGCACCGGAATGAAATTTTCCGCTGATAAAAAAATTTACAGTTCCCGCCTGATCATCGATATTACGATAAAAAAAATCAAGATGATCATAATCTGCCCGGGCAAGAAAACGCACAATGTCTATACCGTGAATCGCTGTGGTTGAGAAATCTGCATCAGTGCGGGCGTGGCGGGAAAAATCACAATGTACTGAAAAAATTTCATCTGGANNCCATATGTCTTCGGTTAAAAGCAACCATGTTTTTGGTTCCCTTGAGCCGTGACGCCACAATAATTTTTTTTGTTTCGTCAGCATTAATACCGGGCGGTTTTTCCATGATAACCGGAATACCGCAGGAAAGTACATCGCAGACAATCTCGCAGGTAAGCTTAACAGGAACGATTACGCTTACCGCGTCCGGTGCTTCTTTTTTAATCATTTCCTTGTAATTCGTATAATAGCTGCCGTAGCCGAATTTTTCAGCGTATGCTTTTGCTTCGTTAGCGTCTAGTCCGCATACCGCCGCTAGAACAATATCATTGCGCTCAGAGGTAATCGCTTTAAGAGCCGGGCCGTGAACCGATTGCGACATGCGGCCTGCGCCTATTGAGCATATTTTAATTTTTTTCATTTGCTATCCTTTCGCGGCATACCAAAGACCATCATGCCCTCTTGTAAATAATACAAACAAAAAAAGTAAATTTCAATGAGTAATAGTATTTTTTTTCTAATTAATATTGACATTATACGTTTTGAGCCTATAATAATTGTTATGCAAACAAGAGTGATTTTTGCATATAAAATTTCTAATGAGGTTAATCTATCTACTCCCATGCATAGGCATGAATATCACCATATTTTTTATCTGTATCAGGGGCGCTGTGAACTTAATTTACTAAACTCTTCCTTTTCTTTGAGCTCTGGTTTTATAGCTGTTATTCCGCCTGGTGTCGAGCATGCATTTGTCTTTCCTGCGTCAAAGGAATGCTTCTGCGAAGTATTGCATCTTAAATGTTTCCTTGATGAAGTCGTCGCAAATCAGCTGACATATCTAGTTATTGTCAGTTGNNCCGGGATAGCAATAGCTTTGTCTAAAAATCAGAGGAGTAAATCAGCGGTTATGGATTCCCGAATTGAAAATGCCCTGCATTATATCGATATTCATTTTTCAGAATCGCCTTCAATTCAAAAAATTTGTGAAATGACCGGTTTGAGTAAGCCTTATTTTATCCGTCTTTTTCATAAAACCACCGGTTTGGCTCCGGCGCAGTATATAATGGCTAAGCGCCTTTCCTTTGCTGCGCATTTAATGATGCTTTCGTCTGATTCATTTGATGTGATTGCGGCATCGATCGGCTTTAAAAATTATAATAATTTTTCCAACCAGTTTCAAAAACAATACGGTTTGCGTCCCAAGGAATACCGCAAAAAGAACCAGGCAACTCATTTTTCCCCCTAGGCAGACGAGCACTATTTTTTTTTGTAATAATTGTTTTTTTAATCACAGCGATCATTTTCACATTGACGATGCTCGGTGCGGCGTGCCGGGCAAATAAATCTTCCGCTCAAAACAAAACACCCTGTCGGTTTTTTTTCAGAGGGCAGCACGAAGTGTTGATGCATTAGGGTGTTTTATATCGCTTCTGCGCATCACTCAGCGGTGGTACTATGTAAAAATCTTTGAAGCGCAATGCCGCAGGCTGGGCTAAGGAATCGAAATGTGGAGACGGCGTATTTGTAACTACGGAAGAAGTTTTATACGACGTCATTGCCCTTAAAAATTAAAGTCTATTCCAACAGGTAAGTGTTGTTCCGCTTCGATGGAAATGTAAACACCCCATCATCGGCTTTGAAGGGTATAGGCTTCTTTGCTGTCACGCATTTTACACTCATCCCGCGTACACGGCAGAGACCGGCATGCGAGGCGTGAATCCGCACGCAAATGGCGGCACCATCATTCCATGCGATGTCCACTGTAAACCCGCCGCGCGCTCGTAAGCCTCGAATGTTTCCCGCGCGCCATGCAGACGGAAGTGCGGGAAGTATATCGATAACGTCCTCGTGGCTCTGAAGGAGCATTTCGGCAATTCCCGCTGTGACGCCGAAATTTCCGTCGATCTGAAACGGCGGATGTGCGTCGAAAAGATTTGCATAAACGCCGCCTTCAAGCGAAATACTCTCCTCGGTGACCAGCTGAAGCATGAACCGCAGCATCGAAAGCGCGCGGTCGCCATCCTGAAGTCGTGCCCAGAAATTCACCTTCCACGCCATAGACCATCCGGTAGATTTGTCGCCGCGGCGTTCCAGCGTTTTCCGTGCTGCCTGCGCCAGTTCGGGTGTCTTGCGCACCGTGATCTCATTATCCGGATAAAGACCGTAGAGATGCGAGATGTGCCGATGACCCATATCGGCATCTTCGAAATCTTCGTGCCATTCCTGCAGCTGACCGTATTTTCCAACTTGATACGGCAGGAGCCGGCGGCGCATATCTTCGAGTGTAGAACGAAACTCAACATCACAACCGAGTATACGCGAAGCCGCGATCAGGTTGGTGAAAAGGTCGCGAATGATCGACATATCCATCGTCGAGGCCATGGCCAACTGCGCCCGTTCGCCTGAGGGGGTGATGAACTGGTTCTCGGGGGACGTGGAGGGGCAGGTAACAAAGTGCCCTTTGCCGTCCGGAATGAGCCAGTCCAGACAAAACTGTGCTGCTCCCTTTAGGAGAGGGTACGCCTTGCTGAGAAAATGCCTGTCGAGCCCAAACTCATAATGTTCCCAGAGATGGCGGCACAGCCAGGCTCCTGACATGGGCCAGCACGACCACTGCGGATCGCCGAGCCCGAACTCGCCGCTGGGGTTCGTCTGGCGCCAAAGATCGACACTATGATGTGCGCACCATCCCCGCGCGCCGTAGTAGCACGCCGCTGTGACCTCTCCGGTGATGCTCATATCTGCAATAAGGTCGAAGAGGGGCTGGTGGCACTCAGCAAGGTTCGTGCTTTCTGCCGGCCAGTAATTCATTTCGGTATTGATATTCGTTGTGTAGTTTGAGCTCCAGGGAGGGATTACCTCGCCGTTCCATATACCCTGCAGGTTCATCGCCTGTGTACCGGGACGCGAGCCTGCGATCATGAGGTAGCGCCCGTAATGGAAAAGCAGGGCGACAAGCCCCGGGTTCTGTGTTTTGGAGTAGTTCTGTATTAGTTCATTCGTTGGCATCATATCGCTCTCGCCGCCAAGGTCAAGCGACACGCGGTCAAAAAGAGCGCGGTGATCTGCAATGTGCTCTCGTTTCAAGACGCGAAAGGATTTTCCGAGCGCCTTCGCCAGCGCTCGCGCTGCGGGGCGATGCGGATCCTTTCCCTGATAACCTGGCGAGCGATTAAAACCGTTGAAGCTCGTCGCGGCCGTGAGGATGATGAGCGCTTCTCGTGCCGCAGAGACGGCGATGTGTCCGTCCTCGAATGTGACATTTCCCTCGCAAACCCTCACGCCGCAGTGCAGCTCAAAATTCATGCCCTCGCCATCGAAATCGTCAAACTGAACGGCATTGCCTGTCTTGACGTAATGCGGATCGCTAAATTTCGGCGCCTTTCCCCTCAGGATAAGACAGCCGCGCGCAGCTTCCAGTCGAAACTTCAATCGGCTGGAGAGAGCGACGGTGAATGAAAGCACGTTCGCATCTGCGGCGAGGCGCAGCACAATCGCATCATGAGGATTTGAGGCGAAGATTTCGCGTGTGAACGCTGTCGAACCTGCCGAGTAGCGCACGCGCGCGATCGCGTCGCCGATATCAAGCTCGCGCCGATAATCTCTTATCTCGCCTCCATGGGTGAAGGTGAGTGCCAGGTCGCCCATTGGCTCGTAGGCATTATTGTACGGACCCTGCATCTGTTTTGCGAGCTCAGTCGCTTTTATATAATCCCCGGAAAAAACAGCGGCCCGCACCGCAGGGAGGATATCTTTAGCCCAGCGATTAAATAATAAACGCGGATAGCCGGACCAAAGAGTATCTTCGTTAATTTTCAGATGTTCATTTTCGACGCCGCCGAACACCATGGCGCCAAGACGCCCATTGCCGATCGGAAGCGCCTCATTCCAGTTCGATGCAGGGCGTGTGTACCAAAGCCTGTTCATCAGCGACCTCTTGTGTGGGATTGAAAGAGGTAAGGAATAAGAATATCAAGTTTGTTTACCAAAATAAACTGTATTTCATTATTATTTTCGACTATACAAATTTTCGATTCGTACGCTTACAACTGTACGCGGGAAAAATCCGCGTGCAAATGTTTTTTATTGAAGACGGCATTGTGATAGCCGAAGCATCGGATGAATGAACAAAAATTTTCTTTGTCCTTACACATTTATTATACCCAATTCGTCGCTAAATTTCAACATCAGATCCAAAAGATTGTGATTCGTAAAAGTGGAAAATATTCCAGTGTCACCTTTGATCAGCCTGTATCGTTTGCAAAAAACTGTTTTTTGAGTTTATAAAAAATATCTTTTTTACACCATAATTCGAGCTGTCCAATAACCCCGTTTTATATAAAATCGAGACTCTATTTTGCATGAAAACGGCAATTTTTTAAAGAAAAGCATAGTTGCCGGACAGCCTGAATTACACTATTCATTTTGTATCGCGCCTTGATCGCGAAACCAGCGGCATTGTATTATGCGCGAAAAAATCTTCATATGTAAAAAATTTTATACAAGCTCTGAAAAACGGCAAAATGTATCTGGCGCCAGCCTGGGGCAAAACAGAAAATAATATATTTTCTATTTCCATGCTGCTTGGCGAAAAAACCCGGCGCTCTGGCAAGAAAAAGACAAGACCTAAATCCGGAGGGAAAACCATCGGAAACTGATTTCCGCGTGTTTCAAAGCGCTGGGGAATATCATTTGTTTTCGGCTTTTTNNTTGAATTTTGACGGGGAAAGGGGTATAATTAAAAAATGTTGAAAAGAGGAAGTTCCTATTCGTTCATTAATCATTCATTGAAAAAAAATATTATTTTATTACTAACTGTTTTACTGGTATTTTCATGTCCAGGTAAAAAAAAATCTAAAGAGATTACTCTTACCTATATGAACGCCGAATCTTCAACGGAGCAATTAAAAATCATGAACATAATTGCCAGCCGTTTTGAGCGGCTTAATCCAGGCATAAAAATTACTTTGGTAACCGGTGTAAAAATCGAGAAAATTCTTTCGACTATTGCATCCGGCAGGGGGGTTGATGTTTTTATGGGCTGGGACCAAATTAATGAATATTATGATCGTGATGCAATTACTGTACTAAACCCTTATGTGGAAAAACACGGTTTTAACCGTGAAGAATACTACCCGATTTCGCTTGATTTGCTGACATATAAAGGTAATTTGCTTGCTCTTCCGCTGCAGTTAAAAACACAATGCTTGGCTTATAACAAAACACTTTTGCAGTCAGCCGGTTTTGCTTTACCGCCCAAGTCATGGCACTACGATGATTTTTTTGCATACATCAGTAAAATATATCAGACTGAACAAATCAAACCTAATAGAATGAACAGAAATCTTACCATAACACAGGTTGATTTTTTTATTCAGCAATTTTTTCCGGAAATATTTAATACTGAAAAAGGCAATCTTCATCCGGATGCCTTTAAACATCTTGTTAAAATGTTTGACAAGCAGTATAAAATCATTAAAAAATTACCTGCCCCCGAAGAAGTGGCAGAATTTTCCGCCGCTGGTTCTGCATCAGGAATGTTTTCTGTTTTCAAAATGTCCAAATCTTACTTGCAAAATGCGCCTGCCTGGGGTTTAATAGAACTTGGTACGATTAAAAATTTTGATTGGGATGTAGTTGAATATCCTCACTGGGGTAATGGCTACATGCTGATTGACGACGCTTACCTCGCGGTGACTTCTATTTCAAAACATAAAGACGAGGCATATAAATTTATCAAATTTTATATTTCTCAAACAGGCGCCGACTTATTTGCACATTCCAAGAACGGCTTTTCACCGCGTATTGCTTCAACCAAAAAATATTTTACCGCTCCACCTGTAAATATTTCTACCTATACTGATATTATGAATAAATACAAGTTACTGAGAACTGCTGTTCAGATTAAAAATTATTCCTTATTTCGTCAAAATCTTGGTCATTCCGGCATTTATGTATCTTTCCGTAAAGGCGAAGTGCCCAGCTCTGCTTATGCAAAAAAATATATTGAATATGCCGATAAGTTTTTCCTTCCTTGGGAAAAATAACTCAATTTGATAAAATATACTCATGGAATATGAATATTCGGTTATAAACTTTAGAATTTTCTCCTTTCCTTTCCTCTAAAATCCTATCGGTATTTTATAAATTTGTTCAAGAATCACTATAATTAACGCTTCTGGGTCTTAATCT
>DNNS01000621.1 GCA_003497555.1 Spirochaetia bacterium | reverse complement strand
CCAAGAAAAAAAATCATACCCTACATCTACATCATCATCATTTGCGCGGAAAGGCAAAATATTTTAAAATATTTTTTTCCGGTTGAATAATATTCCGGGGTACGCTCCCGTTTCTTGCCGAAAGATGACCGAGCACACCAACTGCAACCGCATTTCTGGCGGCAATCGGCGAAATTTTTGAAACAGTATTATCAGCTGCAAAATCGATAAAGTCACTGATAATAGCCGGATCAGCTCCGCCATGACCGCCGGTTTGTTTTTTAAGTCTATAGATTTTATCCGGTTTTTGCCTGGAACCGCGGCTAGTCCAGACGTGAATTTCGCAATTGCCGGTGTCTCCGATATTTTCCAGGCGTCCGGCCGTACCGATAAAAGTGTAATTGCGTTCGGAATCAGGTGTATAAAAACACTGCATATAGGAACATTGAATACCGTTTGCGAGCGTCATCAGAATCATATTGTGATCTTCAATGTCTATGATTGGCGAAAACCCGGTTTCTTCAAGCGGCGGCCAGCATTTATTTTTAAATGCCAATTCCCGATCGGGCTTTTCATTTGTTTTCCGTTTTTTTGTTTTATTATAAACCGAGAGCTTTCCCATACCTGTAACCCGGGCAGTATAACTTCCGCATAACCAATGAATGACATCAATATCATGAGCTCCTTTTTGCAGAAGCAAGCCCCCGCTGTTTTTCCGTTCCGAGCACCAGTGCCGGAAATAGCAGCTTCCGTAACTGACAAAATGTCTGCACCATACCGCCTGAATATTTCCGATTATCCCGGAATCAATTAATTCCTTCATCTTCAGAATAACAGGCATATAGCGCATGTTATGACCGGGAAAAAGACCGGTTTTAGTCTGCACTGCGGTTTTTAAAATTCTATCGCAACCTTCAATGGTGATGGCCATGGGTTTTTCCAGATATACGGTTTTGCCGGCTTGCAGGGCATCAATACAAATTTTTTCATGTTCATAATCCCTGGTCATGATAAACACAGCGTCAAGTTCGTCTCTTTTCAGCAGTTCCCTGTAGTCTGTTGTTTTAAATTTACACTGCGTAAAGGCGTCAAGTTTTTCGGATTCTAAATCGGCAACAGCGGCAATTTCGGCTTTATTTCTCGGTAAAAAATTTGTTATAATTCCGCTTCTGCGGCTTAACCCGATAATACCGATTTTAATCATTTGATAAACCTCTCATACAATTTCCAGGCGTTATCAAAAAATATTTTTCTCCTTTCGGCTGGTTCTCCCCAGCGGTAATAATTTTGCCCAATTGTTTCCAGTAATAATTCCCAGAAATCCATCATTTTAAAGGCTTCTTTATGCCCCTCTTCATTACCGTAGCATATGGCATCGGTAGCAAATAAAATTTTGTCATTAAAATATCTTAAACCCAGCCCGTCATGGCATTTCCGATCAAGATTTTTAATCAGCCACTCAATATCTTTTCGATACCCGCTAAGATCATGATAAATATTAGGATAGTAATATAGATTATGGGCTGTTTCTTCCAGCCATGGATAACCAAGATGTCCGCCGATTATTATCAACTCCGGAAAAGCCGCTGCGATTGCCGCCAGGCCGGATGGTTTCATGTTTCCCGGTCCACAGGATAAACCGCCGGTCATTTCATTTATCCGGCATTTTTCCACGATTCCGGTATGAAAAAGTATCGGCATGTTAAGTTCATCTGCCCGCTGATAAAATGAGAAGTATGATTCATCATCATACGGCTTTGCCGGACGATACGCCTTTAATCCTGCAAAACCGGCATCTTTCAGGCGGTTGATGTCATCGGGGGTTTTCCGGAGATCCAGATACCCGAAAGGAATAAAAAAACCGGGATAATTTTTTGCCGCCTGCAGAATTTCTTTTTCTGAAGCAAAGGAATGTATCTTGATGCCGCAGCCGCTGACATCCATCAGCCAGACTTGTTTTATACGTCCTGATTCGGCAATAGCGTCAAGATTCCCGGGATTACTGCACAAATGGGCATGCGCGTCGATTATCATATGATTATTTTAGGACTGGATGCGGTATTGTAATCAGTAGCAATAATGTAATCGGAATGATCGCGGATATGCGTTACCGGGTAATCATCGCCGGGCCGGCCGAGTACCGCCATCCTTAATGCTGTATTCGCCCAGTCCATGCCTTCATGCTCATTGCGCGTCATTAAAAGCAATTTTCTGGCTCCCAGGCATTGCTTCATTCCAAGTGTTATTGCCCGGCGCGGAAAGTTAATAAGATTTCCTCCCAGGCCGTGTCTGACCGCATCAACCGTACGCGTAAATTCATTGATATTTAAAATGCGGGGTCCGGTATTTTTCACGCCTGATTGGGGTTCGTTAAAAGCCACATGTCCGTGAATTCCAATCCCTCCGTAACACACTTCAATTCCGCCGTTTTTTTCAATCATGCCGGCCAGCTTTTTAAGATTACCGGGAGTTGGAAAAATTCGATGTGTTTCAGGCATTAAAAGTTCTTTATCAACCTGATCAAAAAAAAGCGGATTTATCTGACGCCGGAAACTCAGAGGATGCGTTATGGAAATCAACTGATCATTATCATCACAGTATTCGTCCATAAAAAAGAAAACGCAGTTCTTTAAACTGATTTTTTCAGTATTGATTTTTTTTGCCATCAGGGCATAGGGCTGTGTAGGCCCGACAGGCATGATAAATGCGGCAGGTCCGTTTTTGCCTGATGCTTTTTTAAATTCAGCAATCATTTGTTCAGCCAGAAATACATAGAGTTCGTCATTGTTTTTTTTCACTACCAGCCGTCCCCGGCTTTTTTCAATCATTTCTTCTACGGATAATGAAAACAGATTTCTGATTTCTTCCGTGCGTTTTGAATTTTTCATTTTATTCTCCCTGGAAAATTT
>DNNS01000446.1 GCA_003497555.1 Spirochaetia bacterium | reverse complement strand
GTTCATTTCGACATCCTGAATACTCATGAATTGCATTTCTTTTTTTTCCCGGCAGGCGCATAACATGCGCACTTTTCCTGCTTTGCCGATATTTCATCAATTAACCGGTGCAGCTTGTCAAAGCCGGCGCCGTTAAGCGTATAATGCATCCAGGTGGCGTCTTTTCTGCCGCGCACCAGTCCGCAGCCGGTTAATACTTTCATATGATGCGACAGGGTAGGCTGGGTAATGGAAAGTTTTTCAAGAAGTTCACAGGCGCACATCTCGTCGCAGGACAGCAGATTAATAATTTTCAGTCGTATTAAATCGCTTAGCGCCTTACCCAGGGCAGACAGGGATTTAAAATCCGTCATATTAACTCCTTGCGGCAATCAATGTTTTATACTGTATTATATTACAAATATAGATATTTGTCAATATTTATATATATAAATATATTAAAAGTCCCGGATATTTTTTACTGTTCCGGGGCCGAAACAAATGCATTGCGCCCGTGAAAACAACTCTCCAGACGTTTGTTTTAATTCAAGATGCGCGTTTTCCTCATCTAAATGCCTCTACCGTCTATTTTTTTATTCGTCTGCTTTATACTATAATATTGTCATAACTTATATGGAGAAATTATGAAATACCATCTTTGCATTAATTACTGGACCATCGGCGGGTTTGCCGGAGAAAAAGACGCTGTACAGGCCATGCTTGACGCCAAAGAACTGGGATATGACGGAATCGAGCTTACATTTTCCGATGTCTTAAAGGAAAATATCACCAGGGAACAATGTCTGGCGCTTAAAGAAAAAGCGCGGGAAATCGGAATAGGGCTTTATTCACTGGCCTCGGGTTACTACTGGGGCTGTTCCCTTTCTTCCGACCATGCGGCAGAACGCGCCCGGGCCATTGATTTTACCCGTAAATATATTGATACTGCTTCCTGGCTGGGAGTAAAAAATATTCTGGTTATTCCCGGTTCTGTAGATGTTGCCTGGGATGCAAACCGCCCGGTAACTTCTTATAAAAATGTCTGGAAAAATTCTTCCGCTTCAATTAAAAAACTTCTTCCCTATGCGGAAAAACAAAAAGTAAATATTTGCCTGGAAAACGTCTGGAACAAATTTCTTCTGTCGCCCATGGAATTTAAAATGTATCTGGAACAGTTTTCTTCAAAATATATCGGAGTTTATTTTGACATTGCCAATTGTCTGCTGTGCGGCTACCCGGAACACTGGATAGAGATCCTGGGTAAAAATATCAAGGCAGTTCATTTAAAGAATTTCAGACGCGATAATTGCGCCGGAACTTTGGCCGGATTCGGCGATGATATTCTGAACGGGGATGCCGATTTTACCAGGGTTTTCAGTGCGCTTGATAAAATAAAATATCAGGGTCCGCTCACGGCAGAAATGATTCCTTTTTCCCGTCTGCCTGACCTGAAACTACCTGATCTTGACATGGCCCGCGACACTGTAAAAAAGATCTGGCCATTCATTACCTGAAAAAAGAATACTCGGATTTTAGGGGTGACGGCTTTATTTCTGTAATTTCATCAAAAAATATAGTATACCGCAAAGCAATGATCTNNGCTCTCGGCACAGGGATTTTTACTGCAAAAAAGCTGGAATTTATGATATACTTACTGCAACTGGTGTCTTTATGGCTTTTTTGGCTTTTTTATTATTCTGGTCCTGGGCCGGGGCAAAAGATACGGTTTTCAGGATTGAATCGCAGGTAAATAAAACCGAAGTATATATCGGCGATGAAATCGAATACAGATTATCTGTTTATTTTTCACCTGAAGTAAAAATAGAAAAGCCCGGGCCGGGTCTTGATTTCGGCAAATTTGAAATAAAGAATTTTTCCATCATCCCCCTGCAGCAGAAAAACGGTATTTTCTGCGATGTAATGATTTATACCAACGTAATATTTGAAACCGGCGAGCATACCATACCGCAGGTTACGGTGCGCGGTCTGATCAGCAATGAATGGAAAATTCTGAAAACTCCTGAAATTAAAATAACGGTCAGANNACAACGATTTGGCTGATTTAAAAAAACAGGCATCGGTCAGGGGGCGCTGGTCGGTACGATTTCTGATCTTCTGCATCATAGCTGTCTCTTTAACCGCAGCCGGAATTATTTTTTTTATCTATTACCGTTATAAAAAAGCCGGAAAACGGGAAATCCCCTATTACGAACAAGCCCTGCAGGATCTTGAAAAATTATGCAGAAAAAAATTTTTTTCTTCCGGAAAATACCGGGAATTTTATTATGAATTTTCAACTATTGTAAAACATTTTCTCGACGGTAAAACCGGCCGGCTTTTTTCGGTATTAATGACAACTGAAATAAAAGATCTTTTGCCGCTGTTGCTTCCCGGGGATGCAGCGGTTTTTTCAGGATTTTTTTCCTATGCCGACCGGGTCAAGTTCGCGCTTTTTATTCCTGAAAAAAATACCACCCGTGAATATCTTGAATTTTTTATCAGGCAGTTTTCAGCAGAACGCCTGAGCGCCGAACCCGTTAAAAATGAAGGCCCCCTGCCTGAAGAACCGGTGCCTGCGCCCGTTCTTCCAGCTCTGCCGGAAGAAATCTGATGGAATTTCAGTCGCCGGAATTTTTCCTTCTGCTTTTAGGCATTATTCCGCTCGCCATTTTTTATCTGCGCAACAACCTGAAAATGTCTTCGCTGACCTTTTCCAGTCTGGAAAAAGTACGCCGGCTGCCTGTTTCCAGGGGAGTGAATTTAAGGCATTTGGTGTTTATTTTCCGCATACTTGCGCTGGTCATGCTGGCGGCAGCTTTAGCCCGTCCGCAAACCGGCAGAAAAAATGCCATGGTGCAGAGCGAGGGAATTGATATAATGCTCTGTCTGGATATTTCCGATTCCATGAAAGGTGAAGATTTCCTTCCCGATAACCGGCTGGAAGCGGCAAAAAATGTAATTATTTCCTTTATAAAAAAACGCAAAAATGACCGGATAGGCCTGGCGGTTTTTGGAAGCGAGAGCTTTCTGCAGTGTCCGCTTACCCACGATCACGGGGTCCTGCTGGATTTTTTAAGCAGGGTAAATTTTCATCCGTC
>DNNS01000310.1 GCA_003497555.1 Spirochaetia bacterium | reverse complement strand
GCAAATTCGTAATTTTTATTAAAATACTGGCTCATTCCGTCGATAAAATAACGGTGGGCAAAGTATTCATGCGCGTCAAAACGCACTTCATCCGCTGCCTGCAGCGCAAGTAAAGCGGGAAAAAGAAGGATAATGATTTTTAGCATTAATTATTTTTCTGCAAAGCGGAAATGGTTTCGATATTTTTTATGGCCGCCTGGTTTTCAGGATCAATAGCCAGGATGTTTTCATAAATTTTTTTGGCCTGCGTATAATCGCGTTTTTCATAACAGGCTTCAGCCCGCAGGGAAAATTCTTTAATTGAGATATTTTTCAGAGAAGCGCGTTTGATATCTTCCTGGTATTTACTGTCGTTGAAACCGCCCAAATATTTTACCGTAAGCTCATAAATATTAAATCTTTTTCTGGCTTCAATGAATTGCGGATACAGGTCAAGGCCTTTTTTAACCATTTCCAGCCCTTCAGCCTGTTTTTTTTGTTTTTCAAAAAGATTGATTCCCTGATTGATTATATTTACGGCATTTTTACGCGCCGCTTCATCTGTTGACAGAGGCGAAAAAGCATCGGTTTTTCCGATTAAGGCTGTTATCTCTTGTGTTTTATAACCGGGCAGAAATTCTTTAAGCAGCAGGAAATAACCGTTTGCAAACTCGCGGCTTGAGGCTTGGGCTTCGGTTCCGGCTTTTTCAAGAATCTGGGCCAGTTGTATCTGGGTGTTCTGATCAAGCTGTTTGATATAGGTTTTCATATAATTGATAGCAATGGCATTAAAAGGCGAAAGCTCGAATATTTTCAGTAAATAACGGGCGCCGATAATATATTGTTTATTCTGCCAGGCAAGCTCCGCAGCTCTTTTCAGTTTGAGAAATGTTTCATAATTGGGATCTTTGGGATCAAAGGCCTTGAGGGTTTCCATGCGGTTTTTTGCCTTGATTAACCGGGAAAAATAATCGGCATTTTCTCCGGGGCCTTCCCGGTCGATATACTGGTTAAAAAGCGCGGCGGAGTCCTGATATTTTCCTGTTTCGTAAGCGCTGACCGCATCCTGGAAAATCTTTTTGGAAATATTGGCATTGCGCAGAATTTCGCTTTTATTAACAAGATAAAGCTGGGTCAGTGATTTAACCCAGAGTTCACGGCCTTCGCTGTTTGCGGAATCCAGCGAGAGAATGTATTCTGCCTTGTCAAGAGCATCCGGAAACTCATTGCGCGTAAAGGCCTGTCGGCACTCCTGAAGATATTTCTGAATAAGCTCTTCCTTGCGTTTTTGAATATACTCGTCAATATTTTCTTTCTCTTCTTCAATCTCTTCAATTACGACTTTATTGGCTTCGGCCGCTGATTCGGTAATTTCCGATTCCAGGGTAAATCCCTTTAAAATACCGAGGTAGGTTTTAAATTCCCGGGATTCCTCCGGAGGGATTTCCTTGGGCGAATAATAAAGGGCGGCGCCGGAATCCCCTACCCCTAAAAAAAAGCGTTTAAATTCACGGCCGCTTTTATCCTGATAATGCCAGGGATTGGAATAGAGCTTGCGCGAGGAGGAGAAAACCAGACTGTCGGGACGGGTGAGTTCTCCGCCCTGCAGGAAGCCCTGGATTTTAACTTCACCGGTTTTGCCGTAAGAATACCAGAAATTGGGCATTTCCCTGCCTTTATACTGTTTTTCAAAATTGATGTCTTTTTCGCTTTCAGTGCCGAAAGACGGATCTGCTTCGCTGCCCAGCATGAGATCAAGCATGATGCGCACTCCGATATTACGGATCTCGCGTCCGGTATTTTTTATACGGTAGCCGACCGCAATCATATCCTGCATCTGATCAACAGGGTTGGCCTGAAAATAAATATCCTGATAAACAGTAATTTCCTCGAGCGCCCAGGTAGTAATTATTTTTTCATTTTCTCTGGCGAATTTTTTTGCGCCCAGGTCTGAGCCGAAAATATATACCCAGCCGTCAATATAAATGGAGGTATAGGAATTAAAGGGAAATTTGGGAAACAGGATTTCTTTATATTCTTTTTTACCGCTGCTGTTGCTTGCAATCTGATACATATTAAAACGCCCGGTAATATCATCAACCCCGATACGCAGATATTTATTTTCAATAAAAAGAAATTTGGCAGGGCAGAATACCGGAATAAGCATCAGCATTAAAGCGAACCCTGTAATTACTGGTTTCATGTTTGCCTCCGTTTTATTACGGTCTGTATTTAAGCAGAGAGTCTTTTTGAATAAAATTCATATCTGTCATTCCGTTAAGCCTGGCGATCTCCTTCATGCGGCTGATAACCTCGGCATCGTCACTGACATTATACAATCGAATTACAATATTTCGCAGGGTGTCGCCTTCGGTTACATGATAGAAAGATACTTCACCGGTTTCCAGGCCCTGCTTGATTAAGGCCTGGGACAGGCGGTCATATTCCTTCAGGAGTTTCAGTTTTTTTTCTTCCGGCTGAACCGTGTACATGGACGTGGTATCCTGTCTGACAGCGAGCTGTTCGTTTTTAACTATCAGTTTGTGAGTCCAGGTTTCGGAAAAATTTCCGGCCCGGTCGACTGCGGAAAGATGGAAATACCAGGTATCGTTGGGTATATCGTCTATTTCAACATTGGTGGAAGCGGAGACAAGGTTCTGCAGACGGGGTATGGTATCGGGAAAATTATCAAGCAGGAAACAGTACCCGCTGATACCGGAGCGATCTTCAACCGGCTGCCAGCAAAAATTATAAAACCTTCTGATTTTTCCGTCTTTATATTTTACATAACGCTGATGCAGAACCACATGGGGTTTGGGACAGAAATCATCGGTAGCCATATAATAAATTTTGGAGAATTCAGGAGTTTGAGGATTTTCTTCAGCCCAGGCAATATGCAATTTACCGGAATCGGAATAGATATGGGGATAAAAAGAATTGTAAGGAGAATCCGTAAGCCGTTTTTTAAGCTGAAATACATTTTCAAGTACATTGCGCTTGAGCATATATATATCATGTTTGCCGAGCGTGTTATCCGTCCATAATACATAGATACTGTCGTTGATAAGATGGATAGACGGGCTGTAGCAGTCGAGGATGGTTTCAAAGAGGCGGTCGTTTTCTTTCTGCCACTCCCCTCTTTCATACAGCGACAGATTTAGATTTTTTTCACCGTCGTTTTTAGCCAGAATATAAACTTCATTTTTATAGTAGGAGCATTTCGGTTCATATTTATTGCAGAGAGAAAAGCTGATTTGTTTTTCTTTCTGCCATTCGTTTTCTCCGGTGCGTGTACGCAGGAAAATCTGCTGCAGGCCTCCGGTTTTTTCAATCCAGCAGACAAACACCCGGAAAGGTCCGTTGTCTTGTGTACAGGAGATATACGGCTGCAGTGCTCCCGAGCCGCTGTTGATTTTTCCGCTAAATGTCCATTTTTTTCCTTCGGATTCACTATAGGCAAAATTGATAAAAAAACCGTCCGGCTCTATCTGCTGGTAAACAAAATAAATTTTATTGTTATTATCTACTACTGCCGAGGGATTCTGAACAATAAACTGGCTGTCAAGAATTTTTAGCATTTTATCAAATCCATATGATACATTGTCGGTTTTACACATATAGAAGGAATTACGGTCAGTTTCGAAAAAAAGATAAAAACAGGAGTTTTTAACAAATACCGACGGATGAAGGCATTCAGCGCCGGAAATATAAAGGCAGCGCTGCGGACTCCAGGTAATTCCTTCATCGCGGGAAGTAACATAGGCTATTGCTTTTGTGAATTTTGGGTTGTTCAGGCCTGAAGGATCGTGAACCTCCCAGGAAATAATTATATTCATACCTTCTGCAGCAGCAGCCGGTTTAATCAGTTTTCCATAATATTGCGCAACCCTCTGGGGAAGCCCGGCACTGTTTTTTTTACCCAGAGACTCTGAAGGTTTACCTCCGGCAATAAGAATTTTTTCATCAAATATTATTTCAGAATGCAGAAGCAGAAATAAACATAAAAGGAAAAGACAGATTTTATTCACCGGATCAGATATTTAATTAAAAGTTTTATATTAAGACTATTATATTACAGCTGTGGATTTTTTTCAATTAATACCAGAACAGCGGGCATGATTTTTTTTCTTGGGTATGCNNTGCAAATTTATTTCTATTATTTAATCTTATTCATAATAACAACAGGTATGCTGCTTCTGGCTCCCGGGTATTCAACAATTAAAAAATAAATTCCATCATTTACCAGCCTGCCGCTTCGGTCTTTTTTATCCCAAACCATGATTGTGTCTCGCATACCTGCAGGATCAAGCTGCCGTATTATCCTACCCGTACGGTCATACACAGTTACTTTCTTCGGCTTTTCTTCTGCAATTCCGTTATTATGTTTGCAGACAATCAGCACATCATCATTTCTCTTGCTCACAATAGTGGCTGCTGCTCCGCGGTCTGCAGTCTGTTTTACCAGATATTCAATTACCGGTATGCCGTTTTCGCGGGATTTTATTGATCCTATTTGATGCGCCAAGTCTTCATCTTTGATTTTTTTTGCCCATTTACGCGCTGAATCCGAAAGACCGTCAAGATTTACAAGACTTATATCAAATGTGAAAGCGAGCCCCAGTCTGCTCTCATTGCCTGCCTGGTCGCGGGATTTCAGGTCAAGATTATACACTCCTGACTTGTCAAACGACAGTGCCAGTGATGTGGAGTTTGTAACAGACGTATATTCGCCCGCTCCATAACGATATAAATAACTTGTAAGATTTATATCGCTGAAACTGATGGTAAAATTTGTTTTATTTTCAAAATACATATTAGTAGTGAAATTTGCAGGAAGCAAAATAGCAGGCGCAACCGTGTCTATTATAAAATACCTTGATACAATAGAAGATACCTCTCCGGAATTATCATAAGACTTTATCTGAAACAAATTCGTTCCTTCCGGTATTCCGGCAGCGCTTACCGACCAATTTGACAAATTTTCAGTAATACTGCACGTTGCCCAGTTATCCCATGTACATACATTCGACACTATGTTGTCTTCCGAGTCAGAGCAGACGCCGCTAATCATCATGCCGGCGTTCAGAAAAGCAAGATTCCCGGGCGAGTTTATTGATATTACCGGCGGAGTATTCGCAAGCAGCGTGAAACTGAAGATCGTATCTGCGCCTAAATTGTTACCTGCCAGGTCTTTTGCACCGCCTAAAATGTTTACAATTATTTTCTCATTAGCTCCTCCCATGGCAGCGCCGGGCGTAAACACCAGATTGCTTCCATTATTCCGAACCCAGGAACCTGTTATAACAGCGCCGCTATTGGAATTGCTTAACACAATATAGCCTGACGCATCAGCAGCCATTGGTTCGCTGAAAAATATTGATACGGAGCTGTACCTGCTTACATTTCCTTCATTATCCGCGGGAGATGATGCGGTAAATACAGGCGCGGTATTATCAATGGTTAAGTATGCATTATTGGTATTGGTCAGATTATTGGTTGATACAACCACGAATGTAAACAGGTGCTGCCCGTCCGCAAGATCTGCGGTATTATAATTGGTAGACCAGGTAAGACCGGAAAGAGTTAGCGGCATCAAGGGACCATAGTTGGTGCGCATGAATACATTACTGGGTCCAAAACTTCCGGGTGTAACAATACCGCTCATGGCGGTGATACCAAAAATACGCGCATTATTGGTCGGGCTGATGAGGCTAATCGCACTTGGTATTTTGGCGATTAAAATATTGGTCTGGGTAATTATACTCGCCAGCCCTGCTTCATTGGTCGCGGAAAGTACAAAGCTGTAATATCCGTCCGGATATAAGCTGATATCAAGCGCGTTTGTCCAGTTTGTTGATACTGCGGCAATTGGATATTCATAGCTGCAAATATTATTGGTAACAACAAGTTTCCCGCCTGTTACCGGCAATAATGAGTCATGCATTGTCCCCGTAATATTGGAACTTCTGCTGATTGTTCCGTTATTATAATCGAGATCAAAGCTGATTTGCGGCGCAGTTTTATCAAGCAGAAGAGTATGAGTATTGGTCGCAGAAACATTGCCAACACTGTCAACTGCATAAGCGCTGATTGTATATTGCCCATCCTGGACAAGATCAAGTACATCAGCTATAAAGAACGCTCCGGTATTGGTTTTTAAATACAGGGTCACACTGCTCATATTGTCGTTCGCATAATTGGTATAATACCGGTCCATAGTGTTGGTATATATTCCTCCATCGGCATAAACATAATTATTTGCCGGCATATCCGGCTTAACAGTATCAATGATATAAGTATTGGTTTTAATCTCAGACCAGATGCCCATACTGTTTGTCACAAACGCAGCAATAATATTGGTATAATTTTCCCGCAAGGCTATAATGATATTTGTTGTATTTCCCGCAGGATTTACAAATTCATTGGTTACATTATTCGTGATCACGTATACATAATGAACCATTGATGCATTGGTATTATCGTTACTCACAATTATATTAAATAATTGATTGGAATTTATTGATGCCGGCAGTATGCTTATTTCCACTGCAGCCGGCGAAGAAACCGATTCATTGGAAAGCAGTACATTCGTTTGCGTTAAAACACTGACCAGGCCTGCTTCATTGGTAACATACAGATGAAATTCATAATACCCGGGAATAAAATCGCTCACTGTTATTTGATTGGTCCAATTTGTCTGGCTTGTACTGATACCAAATATTCTGCTTGATACTGCATTGGTCACTTCCAGACAGGCTCCGGTAAGTGCAGCAAAATTGTCATAAAAAGTACCGGCAATATTGGTTATTCCCTGCAAATGCGCATTCTGAAAAGCAACAGCAAAAGTTGATGACGGAGCTGTCAAGTCTATTCTGTTGGTCTGCATATTGGTAGCGCAGATTCCGTCATTATTGCTGGCTACGGCATAAAAAATATTGGTTGTTCCGGCAAGGCTAATTACATTTACGTTTGTATTCCATACAGTGGTCCCCGATACAAGAGCAAGTGACGAGATGGCGGTTCCAAAATATACTCCGGCAAGTGTACCGTTTCCTGCATCTGCGGTTCCGCTGAAAGTAATTGTCGAGGCATTGATCCAGACATTATCCGCAGGCATGGTGATGCTGACTACCGGCGCAGATTCCGGGCTGGATTCGCTGCCGCTGATTCCGGAAAATCCAAGCGGATTCGCTATATTCAGATAATGCGTGGCAATCCAGCCGGCACTGCGCGCCACACCGGATATCTGAATTTCATCAAGAAGTCCATAGGTTCCGCTCTGTGACGCGCCGCCCGCAGCATTTCCGCTGTCGCCTATATGCCACGAATTATTAGTCTGGCCCAGCGGATTATTGGTAATGATCTCTCCGGCTAAAACTCCATTCACATACGTACGCATAAGCGACCCGTCAAAAGTTATACAGGAGTGATTCCACCGGTTGGTTAAAAATGCCGGGCTGGTCGGATTTAGTACGGTATCTGTATTATGGGCACTGCCATTATGCACGCTGTTTCGAAGTCTTCCGCCTGTAGTTGTAGCCCAGATACCAGTACCGGTCTGGCCATAATACCTGGCGGTGAAAAACTGGGCAGCAGATCCCCGATCATACCAGATATCTGAAGGTAAATAAAACCATGTTGATATGCTGATAGATCCTTCGTTTATGAATTTTCCCATATCAAGGTAATCATTGGAATAGAAAAAACCTCCGCTGCCAATTGCACCGTTGGTATTCAGGGTGCCGTTTGGCTTGCCGGAAGCGCTGGGTAAATCCGCCATGTGATTTACCGCATGACGGCTGTTCATTACTGAATTGGATGCGTCTCCGCCGGTCTCTATCAAATGATACACGCCTTCATAACCGCTGCTCCACACTCCCTGCGGATTCTGAAAATTCGAATAAGCCATGCTGCTGTCAAAATACATATATATTATATTTTTCCCTTCATCCGTTCCCGACATTTCGCTCATTTTTACCCAGGCACAGAGTGTGCCTGCTGTTTTGTTAATATATTCTATTTCATGATCAAGTTTTGTATATTTGTCATAAGAAGTAAAAACAATATCGCCCCCATCTTCCGTAACATGGTTCTGTACATCACTGTTATTTGAAAGATAAATCAAAACCGGAAAATTTGTCAAATCGGCTCCACAAGCCAGACTATTAGATATGGCGATCCTGTATTCCCAGTCATGATACCAGCTGTTGTTATTGGATATATACACGCCGCTCTGGGTAATTACGCTTGTCATCCCGAGATTATTAGTCGCGGATAAAATTATATCGTAATCCCCGCTCACATAATTTTTGGTATCAATATTAACCTGCCAGGCAGAAGATGCTCCGGAAATGCTATATGTTTCATTGTAATTGGTATTGGTTATTTCCAGCCGTCCGCCCAGAACTACGCTGCCATGCTCTGTGATTGTACCCTGAAAATTGGTACTGCCGGCAAGAAGACCGGTTGTGTAATCAAGGCCGAAAGTGATTGCAGGCCCGGTAGCGTCAATATGGTTGGTTAAAATATTAGTGGCTCTATTCCCGCTGTTATGGGCGGCAATAAAATACAGTACCATATTTGAGCCTTCTATACTTGCGGTGTTAATATTGGTACTCCAGTTGGTTGTTCCGGACATGAGAGACAGATTGCCCGGATTGGTTCCGAAATAAACTCCGCTTATTTCACCGGTTATACCGGATGCCTGGCCGTAAAAGGTGTATGGATTTTCTGTTATCCATGTATTTTGTACAGGCTGGGTTGTAAATATTACTACAGGAACAACTTCACTCAAAGCTGCGGATGCAGCCGGAGAATACCATGATTCATTGGTGTATGCGGACTCCGGATCATCGCATATAGTTACGTAATAATAATATGTTGCAGTATTGGTTATAATG
>DNNS01000006.1 GCA_003497555.1 Spirochaetia bacterium | reverse complement strand
CAGTTCAGCCAATAATCTGCACGGCATATTCAGCGGTATGGATTCCTCTGATCTGGTAGCGGGAAAAATCGGCTATGAACTCGATTTTGACGGAAGCGGTGATTATATCACCCTGGCTGATTCCGATCTTTTTAATGTAAACGACAAGTTTACAATAAGCCTGTGGTTATATACCGATGCTGCAGCCGATAAAGATGTTGCCTTCAGCTGGTACCAGAGTCCTCCCCAGACCAATTGTCTTAATATCCGCTGTTTTACTCCCGCCACTTCGCGCTATGAAATAAAATCCGGTAACGACGCTTTCTGGACTGCCAATCCTTATTCTGTCAGTACTACCGGAGCCCATGGTGCGCGTCATTATTTTACCTTTACTCTGCGTGCAGGTAAAATCGGTTATTTATACATTGACGGGGTTCAGGAAGACAGTGATAATTATGCAGCCGTGACCAATTACAATCCGTCTCTGATCCAGATCGGCGCATATAATTCCGGTACAACCTGGTTTGGAAAAATTGACGAAGTGCGCCTGGCAAGCAATGAACGTTCAGCCTCCTGGATTCAGACCGCGTATGCCAATCAGAATAATCCTGTAAATTTCCGCAGTCTGGGAAATGCGGAGAATGACGGGCAGATAAGTATCGGAGGCGCAGTATCCGGAGATACGGTATCAGGCGTAACGGTCACCATAAGCGGAGCTCTTAATTATCTTACCAACACTGACGGTACCGGGAACTGGCAGGCATATATGCCGTCAAATGAAACTTATACCATAACTCCTTCCAAACCAACCTATACGTTTACTCCTGTTTTCAGAACCGTTACTCCCGGCTCNNAAAAGCGGCGGACGGCAGTGCGGTAAGCGGTATAACGGTTACACTTTCCGGCGTAATGGATTTGACTGCGGTAAGTTCATCTGCAGGAGAATTTTCATTCAGCGTTACCAACGGAACCTACTATATCAATGTCAATTCCGGTTCTTACAGCCCTTTATACGGAGCTAAAAAAATAATAATCACAGGAAGCGATAGTCTTGATCATGAAATATATCTTGCCGGGTTGTTTACCGTCAGCGGAACGGTTTATGATAATATAAATATAAATGAAAGTAAAAGAGCAATGGGCGTCTGGGTAATATTAGAAGGCGATGTTACTGCTTCCAATCAGACCAGCTCTTCCGGTACTTTCTCTTTTATTGCCAAAGGGGGCGTTTACTCTTTATATGGAATCAGCAATAATTACAGTGTACTTCCGGAAAAAGAGCTTTTACATCTTACCGGCCCGGTTACCAATCTGTCCCTGACTTTGATTAATAAATTTTATTTTATATCAGGATGCATAAAAGACAGCAGAGGAACCACCTATAAATCAATTCCGCTGTGTCTTGACAGCGGCAGTAATCCCGTATTTACCGATACTGCGGGTTTCTATACGGTCGCTGCCTGTAACGGGCCGCACGTACTCTCCATAGCCGATGCATCATATGTATTTATTAATTCCTCAACTAATATCATTGTTTCCGGCAATCATATTACCAATATTAATTTTGAAATAGCTGCCGGCGGGGAAGGGGGTATGATAAATTTTCTATCCTCCCGTATGATAAAAATTACGGATAATCAGGCAGTTCCATTTGCAGTCTATAAAAAGGAATCAGGAAATCATGATTCGGAAATAGCATTATACGATTTAAAGGGAAAAATCATTAAAAAAATTTACAGCGGTATTTTAACTGCAGGTGTTCATAATTATTCCATTTTAAAAACCGGCATTAATGCCGGGGTTTATATTATCCAGATAAAAGTAAATGAAAACGGTTCATGGAAACGATATCATTATCTGATAACGGCAGTGAAATAACATGTTTAAAAACCGCGTCCGGCTTCTTTGTATTTTTATTCTTTTTCAGCATTTTTCATATTCCTGGTACAGTAATTATCGTTACCGTAAACCTTTAACCAACCGGATGGCCTGTATTTCGGACCTGACAAATTTTCCGGTATGTATAATGATTTCCAATAATGCAGATCTTGCCGGTAAAGCATCAAATAACGGTTATGATCTGGTATTTACCCGCCAGGACGGCTCCTCCAGGCTTTCTCATGAAATCGAATATTATGATTCCGGAACCGTTATTGCCTGGGTTTCCATTCCTCTCCTTTCCGCAACGGAAATTTCTTCCAATATCATATATTTGTATTACGATAAATATCAGCCCGGCAACCGGCAGGATGCGCAAAATGTATGGAACACTGATCATGAAGGCGTATATCATTTAAATGAAAATCCGGATTCCGGATTAATGACCGACAGTTCAGGAAGGCAAAATAACGGGACCGTAGGCGGAAACGGAATGCTGAAGCGGGTTCCGGGAAAAATCGGATTTTGCTGCGAGTGGACCAACAATGCTGAAGATAACGGTCAATATATCGATCTGGGTACAGGAATTACCAATAATCTGAATAATGATTTTACTATATCGCACTGGGTTCTTCCTGACAATAATAACAGCGGTACTTTTGCCCGGGTATCTATTTCTGCCTTTGTAAATCCGGGAGTAAGAAACGGCTGGTATTTCGGCAATATCAGCATCAGCTCCGGAACAACCAATCACGATTATTCTTTTTATACTTACGAAACCTACGGGGATGATACGGACGGAGTAAAATGCCAGTCCTTCTGGTCGAATTCCAGCAACAACTGGGTACAGGTAGTCGGCGTATTTGATGCAGGCAGTTCCATCTCGTTATATACCAACGGGGTACTGGTCGGTGCGGACAGTACGGATGTTCCGGCCTGGCTTCAATATAACACCACGGAAAACAAAGGCATCAGGATCGGTACGCGCGCCGAAAGCGCCAATGATTCATGGGACGGATTGATAGATGAAGTAAGAATTTCGCATACTGCTCACAGTGCCGGATGGATTCTTACCTCGTATTCCAATCAGGCAAGTCCGGTGCAGTTTATCAGTCTGGGCAGTGAAGAGCTTAATCCTCATCCCATTATCAGCCGTTTTGTTCCGGATACCGCGCTGGCGGTGAAAAACTCGGACACTGTTTTAAATGCAGATGCTGAAATACTGATTGGAACTCTTACCAATTTAACGGTTAATTTCGGCGATAGTTTGTCATTAGCGGTTGCCTGCTCTCAAACCTCGGTAAATGATCTTGCTTTTACACATTCCTTCCGTGAAGCATCAAACTATATTATTACATTAACCGTGTATGCCGACACAGGAAAAAATACAACCAATACAATTATGTTATCGGTTCTCCCTTACCTGCCGCATAATACTTATAATATAAATCCGGCGCATGCTGATGAAGGAATTTTATTAAGCTGGCAAATTTGTTCCTCTGCAAATATTCAGCATTATAATATTTACCGGAATAATGAATTTCTTGCGAGTATTAACAATACTTCCCCGGCTGAATATTATGATAAAATGATTGTTTACGGCCTTGGTTATCAGTATTATATTGAGACCGTATACGGTATCTGCTCGGTTTTTTCTGCTACCAATAATTCCAGGCCGCATGATCAGCATGTCATAAAAAAAATAATCGGGACCGGCGGCGGGGAAATAGCCAATGTGTTTTCAAAACTGGTAATACCGGCTGATGCCATGTATGAAGCAAAGGAAATAATTTTATCTGTACTTTCCAACGAATGTCTTCCGGTAATTAAAAACGGAGATGTTTATAATCAGATCAGACTGCTTACCGCAGACGGCAGTTTTATACAGACCAAAAAAAATTTTACGCTGCTTTATAAAATTCCGGTTGTAAACGATTCTGTTATACTGCGCAGTGAAAATGTCAACCGGTATTTACCGCCAGGCACAAAAGAACAGCTGGTACTGGTTAAGTGGGATAATTCGGGGACATGGCATGATATTGCAAATAATTATATTGTGGAAAAATCATCGCCCGGTTTCAGTGTAATAAAAATATCAGGCAATATCAATACTTTCGGAACATTCGGTATACGCCATGGAACTGATAATTCTTCCGCCGGGAATCTGCTGGTGCAAAACCGTATTTTTGCTCCTGCCTCAGGCTATATTAATCTGCGCGAAACCAGTGTGTTCATACCCAATTTTAATAATGAAGCGGTAAATATAAAAATTTTTAACCAGAACGGGTGTCTGGTTTATACCTGCTCATATCCTGACGGAATATCGTATTTTTCCTGGGACGGGAAAGATAAAAATGGAACTCTTGCCGCTTCCGGATTATATATTATGTCAATTTTAGTAGGTAATAATTTTAAAAAATACAGTCCGAATGTTTTTTTATTAAAATAACCGGGTTTTCCGGCGGATTCCTTTGTTTTTTAAATATAATTTGTTGTTTACTAAAGAAATAAATTTGCATCTATACAAACATGCTTTTTTATGCAATAATTCATGCGTATAAATACACGGCTTGAACTGAAGTGTT
>DNNS01000206.1 GCA_003497555.1 Spirochaetia bacterium | reverse complement strand
TTCTCAAATTGCTTTACCTTTCCATGATAATTTAAAGGGTTTCGAGCAGAGCCCGTAGAGGAATAAATAAGCTTGTAAAAACGACCTCTGCGGGCTCTGTGCCCTCTGCGCGAATCATATTTTTATTTTTTTAAATAGTCACCAATCCTCGGCCGATTTTTCGCCCAGGCTTCGATCTGTCTCGCTGTATCATGCGGGCATATTGTATCGTAAACCTGATATACATAGCGTAAAAACACTTTCCGCAGCTTGACTCTTTCTTCAGCTTTTTCCTGCGGACACGCGTCAATCAGCTCCTGGGCATTACGTTCGCACAAAGCCCAAAAAAGTCCAGTTGCCTTAGCTGCTGATTTTTTACCGTCTGCATTAAGTAATTTATAATAACCAGTTACAGAACCGAATATTTTTTTTACGATGTTATCAAGCTCTGCCATTTCAGATTTGAATGTTAAAAACCAATTTTTGTCTAACCATTTCCTATTAAAAAACATAGTTGATTCGACATAATCATTAATCCCTGATACATATTGCTCCCCTGCATTACTTTTTACCCGCAATCCTCCTGACCAGATTCCAATTCTCTTTATTTTCAATGGTAAAACATTATTTTTTTGTATGTTGGGGCATGAAAAATGACTGCTCGAGCCGCTTTCTAAAAAAGATAACATTGAAGATAATTGTCGCCATGGTCGCAAAGATGGATCTACCCAAATTGTTTTTGATTTTTTCCCGGAAATTTCTACTGCCATGCTTGTATCAAAAATACCATCTTTATACCCGTTGTGTAATATACCTTCTGTGTAATGAGCGCCGTTTTGGGTAAGAAGTAAAAAGCGCGCTACAGGTATTAATCTGCCGATAAATGAACTTTTTAATATTTTAGATATCTCGTCATTTTCACCATTCGGCATTTGTTCCCAAGGAGCTTTTCCAATAGCATTTTCAAAATATTTAAGATTTTTTATTTCAAACTTTGAAAATGTATTTAACCACAATGTTTCGATTAAGTTTTTGCCAATGAGAAAATTATGTAAATGCCCCATGAAGCTTATTGAAGGGCCAGGTTTCCCGGTAGAACCCTTACAATAACCTTTGGTTAACACAATAGAGTTATCTGTCTTTTTACCGCCCAGTCCAAAACCCATTAACTGAACAACAAGCAATGCCCGCTCAGCATCTGAAAGGTCGCGGTCAATCTGTGAGTTAGTTAATACCGTTGTATTCCCCGTAGAAATTTCCGGCAATAATGCGCCGAAAGGCTGAACAGCAGCTTTTTTAACATCGGGCATCTGCAAAAATGGTTTTTCACCATAAAGCCAGAAACATTTTCTGTTTTTATGCAAGTATTCTAGCGATTTTTCAGCGAGACCCTGAGCGCCAAGCTTCTCCCATTCTTCGTTATCTTTAGGTGTACACGCGCTTTGCGAAATTGCCAACAATAATTTTAACAAAGCAATTTTTTGAACAGGGTTACCGCCCAGGCTTTTTAGCTTACCATTAGTGAAGATTTCTTTCAGACTAACTAAACCTTTTCCTGTTACAGGTATCCATGATTCGTCAACCAAATTAAAACGATTTTCAGCGTGAATATCTATTTCGGTGTTGCTGGACGAAATTATCTTAGAAACAGATTTTACCTTTTTTTTCATCATGCCGCCCCTTTTGTTATTTTTTTTTTAAAGCAGTGTACCCTTTAATATTTGAATAAGAAAGCCGGTACTTGCCGCTTGCCTCAGAGTTATATATGCTCATAATTTCATCGGCAGCAGAAACAAGCGCAATACGAAACGGATGCTCTCTGTCAAAATCATCGCCTAAATACACATAATCCGCAAGCCATAAAAGTTTATCTTTGGCAATAAAGTCGGGAGCTTTTTTTTCAGAAACCGAGACCGTATTCATGATAATTTGCGCAGAGTATTTGCGACGTTCTGACGGCTTTATTTTGCCCCTTGCCTTCGGTAACGCGAGTGAAGAGCCGTCAAGAAAATGCAGTATAACTTCATTGTCAGTATAATCAATACTTTTTAATAAAAGAACATCGGTGTTATCTATTTCTGAATAACGGGTTCCGGTATTGTTGTCCGGCAAGGTTTTAAGTCCTTTGGAAATTCCAGCTAAGGCTTTTCCTTTAAGTTCATCTCTTTTGTTTTCAAGTTCCTGCTTATACCGCGCAGCAAGTCCTTCATCATTTCTTTCGCTATAAGTATTTTCAATGATTTCTCTAATTTGACCGGGAATTACTGCTTCTTTTTTTTCTTTCCATATTTCGAGTGTGCGTAATAGTATATATGGCGCATATACTAAAGCGCTTTCTTCAAAAGCATCTTTTTCTGTAAGCGTTTTTTTATAATCAGGCGCAATAATCCATGTTTCGCGCCGCGCTTTTTCAGGCCTTAATGAGTCATTATCTTTATGTCTCCATAATCTTCCCATACGCTGAAGCAGCATATCAGAAGGGCAAAGACGGGTAATTAAAAAATCCGCATCAATATCAAGCGATTGTTCAAGTACCTGTGTTCCGATTAAAATACGTCCTTGTTCTTTTCTTTGCAGTTTACCTTCCTTGCCGTATAGCTGCACCCAAAGAGTTTCGTTTTTTTCTCTTTGTTTTTTTATAAACCGGGAATGCACTAACCCGCACTTTATGCTCATTTCACTTGCCCGGCTTGACAAGATTTTAAAAATATCCTGCGCCGCCGAAACAGTATTTTCTATCCAGAGTACCTGCTCATTGCGTTCAGCGCGCAGCAAAGCTTCTTCAATCGCCTGTTCATGGTTATTTAATGTTTTTATAATTACTGTATTATTTTCAGAGCTGCCGGCCGGAATTTCTTCTGCTTTCTGGGCTCCTTCCGGAAGTGAAGTTATTAAAGGATACGGCATTTTTTTATATTCATTTATATCAGCTATATTGCCTGCTAAAATTTTATTTTTTCTTTCGCCGGTTAAAGTTGCTGATAGTATTATAACAGTACATTTTAATTGTTTTAGCGTAGTTACAAGCTCATCAAGAATTGTGCCTGTATAACTGTCATAGCTGTGAATTTCATCAAGAATTACAACTTTCCCCATAAGGCCTAAAGTACGCACAAAATTATGCTTGACATTAAGCACCGCCATTAATGCCTGGTCTAGTGTTCCTACAGCAAATGGGGCAAGTATTCCTCGTTTGCCGCTATTAAACCAGGCCTGGCCGGGTTCAGCGTCAGCGCCCATATTACCGGCAGCCAGCCAGGCTAACGAATGAACAAGCAGTGATTTTTTGTGAACTGAAGATTCATCTAAGATAACTGCTAAAAAGTTGTTCATGCGCTCCCATATTTTATTCGATGTAAGCATGGTGGGCAGAGCAAAATAAATGCCTGTCGCTTGTTCTTTTTCCAGCATTTGATAGGCGGCAAAAAGCGCCGCTTCCGTTTTTCCCATACCCATTGGCGCTTCTAGTGTATATACTCCGCGCCGGTTTGCCGCTTCAATAAGTTTTACCTGCGCTTCGTGTGGTGAAAATGAAAATATTTCTTTAAACGAGAGATTTTTTTTAATTTGCGGCTTTACAAACCCGGCAGAATTTACCGAACTAATAATATTTGCATCTGTATTTTCAATTACTCTTAAAAATGTGTCCCCGGAACCTATCCAGTCAGAAACACAAGTAAGCCCTGCTATTGTTTCTGACTGCAAGTCGCTGTTTATTTCAGGCCATGGTTCGTTAAAATATTTTTTTAAATTTACAATTAGTTCTTTACGGCGCTTTTGCCATTCTTGACCGCCGTAAATTTCCGCATCCGCTTCAGAACAAACAGCAGAATACCCATGGTGTTTTCCGGCTATTTCTGCTGTAATTTCATGTATATCTTTTAAAGCGGCTTTGCTAACTGTTGCATGCCCTTTATATTCCTTATCAAAATTCGGCTCGGCTTTTTCCAGGCCCGGCATGGAATTAAAAACATATTCTGAAATATTTCTTCTTAGTTTTTCCTGAAAATGCGGCGAAACTTTACCCACATCATGCACGGCAGCCGTCAGAGACACTCCGGCAGGGAAAAGTGCTTCTTTTAACCAGCCCGGCATACGTTTAACAATTTCTCGCGCAATTTTCCCTACAATTTTGCAGTGTTCTTCAACCGTAAGGCCGGCGATTACTTTTTCCGGAAGATTAAGCGTTTTGGCAAGACAATCCGCGAGCTTTATCGCATTTTGTTTTTTTAAGCTCAAACTTTCTTTGGGCGGCAGCATTTTTACCCCATTACTCAGGAATATTTTACTATGATTTATGGACAAATTTTGTCCAGAGAAATAATCAAGGGCAAATTCCCCAGGATAAACGTGCACTTTTAAAGAAAGTTATTTATCACTCAAAGAAACACTTACCTGCGAAAAACGAATATTCCAATAAATCACTTTTTTTCTTGACAAATCAATAAAATTGTTTTATAATGCTTATGTATCAATTTACTCGAGTAAATATGAAAAAAAACACATATAAATCCATAATTAATATGAAAGAGATAGCCAGGCAGGCAGGGGTAACCCGTACAACAGTATCTTATGTTCTGAATGGGCGATATAAAAAAGACTTAAAAATAACAGATCAGGTAGTACAAAAAGTTTTTGCCATCAGTAAAAAACTTGGTTATAGGCGCAATGCTCTGGCTTGTTTAATTAAAAAAGGCAATTCAAATATTATTGGTTTTTTGGGAGATATCGGAGAACAAGGCAATGCCTACATGACAGGAATGCTTAAAGGAATGACTGAAACATTGCAGGATAATAATTATCTTCTTAAGTTATTCTCACTTACCGATCAAAATTTTAAAGAGCTTTGCCGGCAATGCGTTGAACAGCGTCTGGGCGGGGTAATCTGCCGTTTAAGCGATGAACTTAAGCTTGAGTATCTGCGCCGGGAATTTGCGCATTATAAAATTCCGGTTGTGCTGCTGGGAAACAGTATTCAGCATGACTGGTGTTCGCGGGTAATAACTGACGATATTTCAGGAATCACTTTGGCTCTTGAACATCTTGTTTCTCTTGGGCACCGCAAAATCGGACATCTTACAATTGATGTGGAAATGGGGCTTGTCATTGCCAGGCGTGAAGGCTTTATTAAGGGATTGAAAATTGCCGGGATTCCCTTTAAAAAAAAATCAATTTTTTCCATTCCTCCGGGCTTTGCCATGCATAAAGATTACTATGCTCTCTTTGATAATTTTTTTAAAAGTTTTAAACCTACAGCGGTTATTTGCGCTTCTGATGCTCTGGCAATGAAACTTGAAATCTGGGCTTATGCGCGGGGAGTACGTATTCCCGAAGCACTTTCAATAACCGGATTCGGCAATCAGGATTTTTCCCTGCTGGCCTGTCCGCCGCTTACCACTATAGCTCAGCCGATGGCGCTGATGGGTAAACGCGCTGCAGAAATAATTCTTGAAATTGCTGAAAAAAAAGAAATTTCTTATTCTGATGAACTGTTGCCGGTAAAACTTGTTATTAGAGAATCAACCGGTTTAGCCTGTGATGTTAGTGAACAGATTATTGAAAGGGCAATAAAAAAAAACCATTAAAATAATTTTAAGGAAATATGAAATGAAAATTACCAATATCAAAACTTTCATTACCGATGCCTTCCGAACCAATTGGACTTTTGTTAAAGTTGAGACTGATGAGGGAATATACGGCTATGGCGAAGCTTCCCTCGGTACCCAGGAGATGGCGCTCTCCGGCTGTATCGAAGATCTTAAACGCCTGATTATCGGGCGCAATCCCCTGGAAATCGAAAAAATGTGCTTTGAAGTTTACCGCGATATTTACTGGAAAGGCGGCCCGGTACTGATGTCTGCCGTCAGCGGAATTGAAATGGCCATGTGGGATATAACAGGAAAATATTTTAATGCCCCGGTATATGCCCTGCTGGGCGGAAAAATGCGCGATCGGGTAAAANNAAAAACACCCGATGATTTCGCTTTAAAAGCCAAGGAAACCGCCGCTCTCGGCATTAAAGCTATAAAATGGGATCCTTTTGGAAAAGCCCACATGACAATTTCCAACGAAGAAATGGAGCAAGCGGTAAAAATTGTCGGTTCGGTTAGAGACGCCGTAGGTCCTTTCGTAGATCTATTAATAGAATGCCACGGCCGCTTTAATCTGTATACTGCCCTAAATATTGCCCGCGAGCTTTCAGTATTTAAACCAATGCTGATGGAGGAACCATGCCCTCCTGATAATATCGGCGCAATTGCAGAGGTGCGGGAAAAATCGCCTATTCCGATTTCCGGCGGCGAGCGTGTATATACCAAATTCGGTTTCCAGGAATATTTCAGTAAAAAGGCGGTGGATATTGCGCAGCCTGATATTTTTCATACCGGCGGAATTATGGAATCAAAAAAAATTGCAGCCATGGCTGAGGCTAGTCATATTCCTGTATCGTTTCACAATCCCAGCGGGCCGGTTTCCAATGCAGCCATTCTGCAGCTGGCTGCATGCGTTCCGAATTTTCTCATTCATGAAATCATGCTTACAGACGGAGCATTTCGAAAAAATTTTTCAAATGAAGAAATCATTTATCAAGACGGCTGTATATTAATTCCCGACAAGCCCGGGCTGGGAATCGATCTTGATGAAGCTGAATTAAAAAAACATCCTTATGTTCCGCGTAATCTGCGCCATTATACGGGAGCTGTTACTGATATCCGCAGTAAAGATGATTGTGTATATTATTTTAAGGGAATATGATGGATGTATTTGCTCTGATAAAACAGGAACGCTTTATCGCCTTAATACGCCATGTGAGCTGTACTGTAATGGAAGATGTGGTGAAGGCGCTTTATGCAGGCGGTATCCGTATAGTTGAGGTAACTTTTAATCCTTCCGACCCGCAAACCATGAACCATACCTCAAATGCGATAAAAATAGCAATTCAGGGCGGAATGATAACCGGAGCCGGAACAGTATTGTCTGTAAGAGATGCGGATGCTGCTTATGAAGCCGGAGCATGCTTTATCGTATCTCCCAATACAAATCATAATGTAGTAAAACGGACAAAAAAACTGAAGATGCTCTCAATACCCGGAGCCTATACGCCGAATGAAATAGTTAACGCCTATAATCTCGGAGCTGATATTGTAAAAATATTTCCGGTGCTGCCTCATCAGATCGATTATATAAAAGTCATTACTTCGTCGCTCTCCCATATTCCCTTCATGATAACCGGCGGAATTAATCCGGATACCATTGCCGAATTTTTAAATAGCAGCGCTATTGCAGTGGCGGCAGGCGCATCCATAATTAAACCTGAACTTGTAAATAATAAAAATTGGAATGAAATTAGCCGCCTGGCCGAAATGCATTTAACTCCCATACAATCATTAAAAGGTAAACAAAATGTCTGAAAATTTGACTAATAAAGTTGCGTTGGTAACCGGCTCTTCACAGGGACTCGGCGCAGAAATTGCCAAACAGCTTGCGAACGAAGGATGTTATGTTTATGTCAACTGCGTACATGGTATTGAAAAAGCCCGGATGGTGGTCAAAGAAATACTTGCCGGCGGAGGAGCATCAGAAATTTTTGAGTGCGATATTACTGATGAAAAAGTTATTATGGAAAAGATCAGCAAAATTAAACCGGTCGATATTTTGGTCAATAATGCGCGTCTTGATCCTTATAACCGGGGGGCAGATGACACCGAAGCAGGCTGGTTTACAAAAATATTATCTGTCAATCTTGTCGGATCCTATCTTGCGATTCTTGCTGTTATAGATGGAATGAAAGAGCGGCGCTGGGGGAGGATTATTAATATTTCCTCCGTGCAGGCACATGTGGCAGTTCCGCGCAAGTTAATTCCCTACAGCGCATCAAAAGCCGGAATGCATGCATTAACACGTTCTTTCGCAATTGAACTGGCCCCTTATAATATTACGGTCAACAGTGTCGCTCCGGGTATGATTCTAACTGAAGGAATCGGAAGCCGTTTAAGTGAAAAAGATATTGAAGAAAGGAACGAGCGGATTCCCCTGCATCGCGGAGCAAGCTGCAAAGAAACAGCGCAAACAGTAATTGATACGATTAAAGCGTCTTATATTACAGGCGAAACAGTTAATATCAACGGAGGTCTCTGGCTTGCGCCATAAAAAAAAAGTTATTCACCTGGGAGTCGTCATGTTCAACTTGAACACCCGAAACTATGAAA
>DNNS01000553.1 GCA_003497555.1 Spirochaetia bacterium | reverse complement strand
ATCCCAACAAGCAACGATTTTGTCACTTTGGCCGCCGGCAAAAGCGACAAAATAGCGCTTTCGGGTATACCCAGCGAGATTTGTCCTGTGCCGAGCAGGGCAATATCATTGCTTTGTGGTATAACATATTATTTTTTTCAGAATCGTCCTGGTTTTCAATAAACAAATTATAATATTTTTTTATCATATGGATTTTATATTTAAAAAAGACATGGGATTGGGCGCGGGAAGATGAAATTCTTTTTTTTTTACTTCTTTCATAACAAGAGGCGTGAAATCTTTTTATATCCCTTGAGTTGCGAAAACAGCCGGATTCCATTATTTCTCATTATGCCGCCTAAATACCGCTGCTTTTTTCAAGCCTGCTGAGGCAGTCCGGGGAATTTTTATCGTTGCATTTCATATGCGCTTCAATGCAGGCCAGGCGCTCGACAATTCCGTCAATGGCGTTTTTCACAGGATCAGGCATTTTGGCATCAGGAACAGCAATACCTCCTGAGCGCACCACTCTGGCCGGTACTCCTACTACGGTTGAATCATCGGGGATATTATGCAGAACAACGGAATTAGCGCCGATTTTTACATTACTGCCGATTTCAATATTCCCGAGAATTTTTGCGCCGGCTCCCACATAAATATTATTGCGCAGTGTCGGGTGTCTTTTCCCGGTTTCTTTTCCGGTACCGCCGAGTGTAACTCCCTGAAACAGGGTGACATCATCGCCTATTTGGGCGGTTTCGCCTATTACCACTCCCATACCGTGATCAATAAAAAAACGCTTCCCGATTTTGGCAGCCGGATGAATTTCGATGCCGGTTAAAAAACGCGCAAACTGGGAAACCAGCCTGGGAATGACCGGAAGCTTCACAGTATATAAAAAATGGCTTAAACGGTAAAACCAGAGGGCATGCAGGCCTGCGCAGGAAAGAACAACCTCTATGGCTCCAAAAAAACCGCGCGCTGCCGGGTCGCGCTCCATTACCGCACGTATATTGTCAAACATCAGAGCTCCTCAATTCGTAAAAAAACCGGTTTGCCTTTTACAAACGGAAAACGGGATATTTCTCCAAGGGCTCCGGTCATGCTCTTTTCGCTGCAGGTTCTGGTAACGAACATAATGGGAATATTTTTTAAATTATCAAAATCCTTCTGTATTACTTTTTCCAGACTGATTTTATAGCGCGCAAAAACCGCTGTGATGCTGCTGAAAATTCCCGGCCGCTCAATTGTGTTGATGCGTATATAATATTTGGCTGCGCTTTCACCGGCGGTCATTAAATCCTTGGCATTAAAGGGCATGTATTTATATTTATTAAATTCCTTCAGCCTGATATCTTTGGCAATGTCTGTAAGATCACTGGCTATGGCGCTGGCGGTAGGATACGAACCGGCTCCCTTTCCGTAATAAAGCGATGTACCCAAAAAATCGCTGTTGATTAAAACCGCATTGTATTCATTTTCCACACTGCCCAGGCTGGAATGTTCCGGTATAAGACAGGGGTTTACGCGTACTTCCATTTTGGAACCGTGATTCTTGGCAATGCCCAGCAGTTTTACTGTATAACCCAATTCCCGGGCATGTGCTAAATCAATCGCCTGCAGGCTGTTTATGCCTTCGGTATACACTTTACGGATATCGATATCGGTATTAAAAGCCAGCATGGCCAGTAATGCGGTTTTATGGGCTGCATCATACCCGTTAATGTCCAGATCCGGGTTGGCTTCAGCAAAACCAAGCCTCTGGGCATCAGCCAGGGCATCCGAAAAACTCATGCCCAGTTTGTTCATCTTGCTCAGGATAAAATTACAGGTACCGTTTATAATGCAATGAATCGATTTAATGGAATTGCCTACCAGGCCCTCGCGCAGAACCTTGATAATTGGTATACCGCCGCCTATGGCGCCCTCGAAATAGACTTCGCGTTTATGCTCGCAGGCAGTCTTGAATATACGGGAATAATACATGGACAAGGCTGCCTTGTTGGCGGTAACAATATGCTTTTGAGCCTTAAGAGCGCCGAGAATTACATCCAGGGCTGCGGTAGTTCCGCCGATGAGCTCAATAACAATTTCGATTTCAGGGTCATTTAAAATCTGCCGGTAATCGGTTGTAAGTTTAAATTCGCTATCCGTTAGCCAGTTTTTTTTTTTAATCTGCAGATCACAGATGCTTTTTAAAGTGAGCAGGCAGCCGGATCTTTTTTTTATCAGTTCCCGGTTTTTTTTCAGCAGTGCGATAACACCGCTTCCTATTACTCCCGCTCCAATCAGTCCGATTTTAATTTCTTTCATTTTTTTTCGCCTGCCTGGGCCTGTTCGTTTTCCGGCTGATCATAAACAATAATGTATTCTATGCTGCCTTTATCCGACTGTCCGGGCTCCAGAATCTGCAGTCCGGAAATTTCCCTGTGGCCGGCTGCGTAGAGATTATGGGCATCAGGCGAACAGCCAGTATGGGCAATGGAAAAAAAATCAGGATATTTTTCTCTTTTGGAAATACCCAAAAATTTAAACTGCCCGGTAGCAATCATCCAGATTTCAAGTTTATAGGGCAGAAAATGCACTGCCACTTTTGATTCCGGCAGCAGGCGGTGATAAAATTTACTGATTTCAGTATCCGGCGTTTTGGCCGGAAAATAGTGGTATCTGCTGCCGCGTACCTGGGATAGGCCGCTCGCAGAAATACCATGCCGGCTGGTCTCGAGCATTTGGGGAATATCGCATTCAAATTTTATATTGGAGATATTACCCCCGGGTATGCGGAAATAAGGCATTAGGCCGAAACCATAGGGCATGGAAATACTGCCGGTATTAAGTACTTCGTATTCGATACGAAGCCTGTCCTGTTTAAGTATATAGCGCAGGGCTATTTTATTGGAAAATGGATAAGCCTGGAAAAGCGGATTTTCTTCGGTAAGTTCGTACCAGGTCTCAAGTACAGCGGATTTTTCATCGGTTTTTGGAGGTTTGAAATTCCAGGCAGCATCATATAGAATTCCGTGCAGCGACCGCTGCTCTTTATCGTTTTTTCCTTTTAAAAAATAATTACTGCCGTTCCATTTATATTTGCCGTCTTTTACATTATGAGGCGTGGGAAACAATACAACCGTGCCCCGGTTATCGCGGTAATAGGGGCACTCGGAAAGATTATCAGCAGAATAAAGCAGCTGATTGGTTCCGGACTGAAGAGAAAACCAGTTATTTCCGGCCTGCGGAGATATTTTTACCAGCAGATTTTTTCCCGGAACCGGCCCTGTATATTTTAATTCCACTGCATCCCAGCCTGTCGGATCAAGCTTTTGCATGGAAACACTGAAAGCATTTTTTTTAAAAAACTTGTTTTTGATTACCTGACATGAAGTCAGCATTAAAACCAGGGCAGCGGTAATAATTACCATTTTTTTCATAGGCACACTCCGTAAATAATGCCAGTATTATAATATGTCTGCGGTTTTTTGGGGAGATTTATAAATTTTAAGCGTAAATATATTGCTGAAATTGTTTTAACGGTATTTTGCAGAACTCTTTTGTCCTGATGCGCAGGATAAAATCCCCGGAGTGCGATTTTTTTTCTTGGGTACGCGTCTATTTTTAATCAGAGGTAAATGCCTGCTAACATGGCGCATACTCTTTTTTTACTTTGCGCTAAAATTTAGTACACAGGGGGCGGGCTTTATTGTTTTATTTACCCAAGAAATAAATTTGCACTCATTTAGCGCCCAATTCCTTGCTTTTAGTTTTCAATTAGTCTATAATTTTCCCAAGCGTTTCCAGAAAATGATTCTTTTTCCCAAACCCAGAGTTATTCTTGTTTTTTTCGATGTAATCCTGCTGGGCGCAGTTTATTATCTTACAGGCCTGCTTTCTCCCGGCCATGCATATTTTTTTCTGCCTGCCCTGATTTTCGGCGGATTATATATTATTGCGCTTCATACTGCAGGCGCCTATAACACCATCTGGGGTTATGCCACCTTATCCGAACTGCTGCCGGTAATTTATTCCGGAATCGCAGCCTGCACTGCCGGCTGTCTGCTTTCGGTCTTCTCGGCATCTTTTTCCGAACATCTTTTCCCTGATGCCGCCCGTCTTATATATTTTTATATTTTGGCGGTAATTGCCGCTTTAACCTCGAGAATTATCTGGTATTCCCTGCAGCGCCTTAATATACAAAAAAAACATTCAGCCAAACGTATACTGATCTTGGGAGCAGGCACGGCCGGAGTAGGCCTGCTTAATGAGTTTGAACAGCATCCGGAATTCGGAACCGTGATCGGCTTTCTTGACAATGACCCGGGTAAAATCGGCAGAAATATTCACGGTTGCCCGATTTTCGGCCGGATTGATCATGTAATGGAAATCACGGCCAAGCACCGGATTGATGAAATTATTATTGCCATTCCCCGGGCGTCTTCCCGGGAAATGCGCAATTTCCTGCGCTCCATTGATATAAAAAAAGTTCGGGTGCGCACACTGCCGGCTATTTTTGAAATCCTGGAAAGCAAGGTTTCTCTGGGTTTTATCAGAGATATTGAAATCACGGATATTCTGGGACGCAAGGAAGTAAAGGTTGATCTGAAATCCATCAGCGCTTTTTTACATAATAAAAAAATCCTGGTTACCGGAGCAGGCGGCAGTATCGGGTCGGAAATATGCCGGCAGGCAGCCGCAGCCGAGCCGGCCAAACTCTATATTTTAGGCCGCGGCGAAAACAGCATTTTTGAAATTAAAAACGAGCTTTCCGAGCGGTTTCCCGGACTTGCCCTGGCGGATATTATCTGCGATATAACCGATTACAGGCGGCTTGAGCATTTTTTTCATGCTCATTCCTTTGACATTATTTTTCATGCTGCTGCGCACAAGCATGTTCCGCTGATGGAAAAAAATCCGTCTGAGGCTTTCCGTGTCAATACCATCGGAACCTGGCGGCTGGCCAGGCTTGCCGCCAGGGATGCAGCCACCTTAATTATGATTTCTACCGACAAAGCCGTAAGACCGTCGTCCATTATGGGCGCATCCAAACGATTAGGCGAGCTTGTTATCGGTTCGCTGGCTGCAATCAGCCGGGCCAATTTCGCCATTGTACGTTTCGGTAATGTACTGGGCAGTCGCGGCAGTGTGGTAAATATTTTCAAGGAGCAGATAT
>DNNS01000210.1 GCA_003497555.1 Spirochaetia bacterium | reverse complement strand
AACCCATCGCCCTCTTAGAGGGCGATGGAAATATTTTTTGTCTGACAAGACCGGCATATAATACTGTTTTCTGGAAGCTTCGGCGCGTTTCGCGACCGCCTTTGCGGACAGAAAACAATATTATAAGCTGGCATTGTCCCTTATAAATAAATTTTTCAGGGAGGCAAAAAATGAACAGCCACAGAACTCCTGCCGGTAAAAAAAAATTTATAACAGCGCAGACTGACAGTGTTAGAGCGGAAACTCCGGAATCGGTATTAAACAGACTTTCCCGGATATCTGCTTTCAGCGCTGCGGAACTGAATAAACTTTTTAAAACCATTTGCGCAGAACATCCGTTTCTGGAAGAAAAAATTATTTTAGCCCGTATGTACTGGCTGCTGGAAAAAAATCCCGATCGATCAGGTCCCGGGAATTTTTTGACCGCCCGGAAAACCGCTGATATTGAAAATATTATTTTGAATCCCAGGAATTTTATTCTGCAGTTTATTGCTTCGCGTACGAAGGTATCTTTTACTATTGACCGGCTTGAAGAAATCTACCGGCAGATCAACAAACAGAATGCGCTTTCCGTCCTGGTAGATTTTTCCCAGGAACGCGTACTGCAGGAAATGCTCTGGTGGCTTACGCAGGCCGGGCTTCCCGAGTATTATTTTCTTACCTTGTCCCCTGCGGAAATCGCCAATCATATCATAATTAACCGCAGTTATGAGATTCAAACCGAGTTGTGCCGTGAACAAAATGATTTCTTTTTCGTAGAATACCGTACCGCAAGCGGTCTGGTAATAATAGGCAACAGCACGCAGACCAGCGGTATTGAAGCCAAAATAGAAAAACTGCTGGAAAAAAACACTTGCAGTATTTCCGTATACAAAACTATTTCCGGCATCATTCTGTACATTATTAATTTTTTTGAAAAAACCCAGGCGGTTGAAGAAGGCATACACCCGGCTTTTTTAGCAAAAAAAACCAGGGCTGCCATTGAACGATATGAGAAGTTTTACCGGTTAAGAATAAAAAGCGGCAAGAATATCGAAATCAGCATTTCGGATGCTCCGTCAACCGGCGAGAAGCGTATAATGATTTCCTGGCTGCAGTCCGGAACCTGCCTTTTTTCCCGAATTTCAAAATTATTTATCAATTATGGCATAACAATAGACCGGAAATATCTTGTAACGGCGAACGGTCTTCAGACTGCTTTTATTTATTCACTTTACTGCCCGAAAAAGCAATTCCTGAAAATCGGAGCGCAAAACCTGGAAAGCGAATTGAACAATTTATTTTTAATCCCCGATAATTTCATCGGGAAACTGTATGATCAGGAAAAATGCGGAGTTCAGGAAACGCTTTTTACCAACGCGCTGGTTCAGTTTATCCATCAGTTTATTTCCGCCCGTACCCCTCACCTGGAACTGCTCAAGGAAGGTCTGGCCGGAAATGAACGGCTGCTGTCTATTACTTCTTTTTTGCAGCGCAAACTTGATAAAGACGCTTTTTCGCATGATTTTATTCAGCGCACGCTGATCACTTATTCCGAAATCCGGGCCAGCCTGCTCAAATTATTCATGCTGCGCTTTAATCCTTTTTCCCGCAACCGTGAGTCCGCAAATATTAAAGTGCGCAGGGATCTTGATCTGCTGATTGAAGAAAATGTTGTTACCAAAGCCGAACAGATTATTTTTCAATACGCCATTCTTTTTATCGATAATATTATCTGTACAAATTTCTTTCTGCCCCGTAAAAGCGCTGCTGCTTTTAAATTAAACGCCGCTTTTTTAAAAACCAGCGGCTATGTAAATATTCCCTACGGGCTTATTTATATTTCCGGTTCGAATTTTACCGGTTTTCATACCAGGTTTCAGGATATAGCCCGGGGAGGAATACGCATTATTTTATCTCCCAACCCTGATAAATATCTTGATAATTCCGACAGTGTTTACGAAGAAGGCTACGGTCTGGCAGCCACCCAGCAATTAAAAAATAAGGATATAGCCGAAGGCGGTTCCAAGGGAGTTATTCTGCTTGATTACGGCTGCAGCCGCAGTGACGGAGAACTGGCATTCAAGCGTTATGTAGACAGTATTCTTGATCTGATTCTTGTAAGAGATCAAAAATATATAGTTAATTTCAGGGAAGAGGTACTCTTTCTGGGGCCGGATGAAGGCAGCGCCGAACTTATGGATTGGGCGTGTGAAAGGGCACGGATACGGGGTTATAAATACTGGAAAGGATTTACTACCGGCAAATCAAGCCGCTTAGGGGGTATATCCCATATTGATTATGGAATGACCACAAACAGCGTACATGAATATGTAATGCAAATTCTGAAAAAAACCGGTGAAAAAGAAGAAAATATCTCCAAAATACAAACCGGCGGCCCGGATGGGGATTTAGGCAGCAATGAAATACTTTTTTCCAGGGATAAAACCATCGGGGTTATTGACGGCAGCGGCGTGCTTTATGATCCGGACGGAATTAACCGGCCCGAACTGATACGCCTGGCCAAAAAACGCCGGACGGTGAGTTTTTTTAACAAAAACAAGTTAAGCCGAAAAGGATTTCTGGTACTGATTACAGATAAAAATGTTAAATTACCTGACGGCAGTATTGCGGCAAATGGAGAATCCTTCCGCAATACCTTTCACTTAAATCCGCTGGCCAAAGCTGATCTTTTTGTGCCCTGCGGCGGCCGTCCCCGCTCAATAGATATTACCACCTGGCAAAAATTACTTGATAAAAACGGCACGCCGGTTTTTAAATATATTGTAGAAGGTGCCAACCTGTTTATTACTCCGGAAGCGCGTCTGAAACTCGAGGAAAAAGGCGTTATTCTTTTTAAAGACAGCTCAACCAACAAAGGGGGGGTGACATCATCTTCCTATGAAGTGCTCTCCGGACTGGCGTTTACCGATCAGGAATATTCCGCGCGCATGATTGTTAATCCCGAAAAACCGGTTCCTGAATTCAGAAAAAAATATATAAACGAAATAATTGATAAAATACGTGAAAACAGCAGACTGGAATTTGAAATTTTGTGGCGGGAACATCAGAATACCGGAAAACCTTTTTCCGAACTGAGCGATTTATTAAGCGAAAAAATAAACCGCATCAATACCGATATATCCGGCAGTAATCTGTTTGAAAATAAAAAATTTGCAGAAAAAATTTTTCAGTCCTATGTGCCACGTTCCCTGCTCTCGGCCGCAGGTATCAGACAATTCTGCCGGCGCGTTCCGCTTAATTATCAAAAAGCAATTTTTTCCTGTGAACTGGCTAAGCAATTTATATACCGGTATGGAATTAATCCCGGCCTGGAGCAGTACCGGGAATATATTGAAAATCGTCTTAAACAGGCGGATTAAAAACAATATCTGAAAAAACAGGCTGCGCGACAGCCTGGCGGTAATCTTTCTTAAAGTTGTAATCTCAGCCGTCTGCGGGTCAATATCAACGCCGTATATATTATTGAGCAGAATCCGTTTCTTTTCATCAATCATTTATTTCATGATATTTTCTGATAAAACCTTTTTTTCGCCAAGAGAGTTGAGAGCATAAAAATTCCGGTTTTTTGCTTTAATGTGGAAATATTTATCTCATAAATTCCCACTGTTAAAAAAATGACAAGTGGGAATTTGTAAGGAGTTGAGATTTGATCTGTTTGGGCGTGTTTATATTTGGGAGATTAGGTCCGTTACGGACACTGCGCCTGTTGAATTACCCGGATTGATATAAAAACAATCACTTTGACAAACCCGATAAGATTTTTTCTAAATAAAAACATATAATCTAAAAAGACTTTTTGCAAAAATATATTTTAAATTATATAATAGTCCTATCGAAATTTTTCCCGGGATTCGCTATGAGTAAAACAATTGCAGAAAAAATATTTGAAGCGCATATTAGAGAAAGCATTGATGAAAAAAATGCGGTAATCAATCTTGATAGAGTTTTTTGCCACGAAATAACCACACCCCTGGCTATTGATGATCTTGCAGCCCGGGGTAAAGACCGTGTGTTCGATAAAAATAAAATCAAGGCGGTAATCGATCATGTTACTCCAGCCAAAGATTCGGAATCGGCAGCTCAGGGTAAAGTACTGCGCGACTGGGCAAACCGCCACGGTATTGAATTTTTTGATATAGGCAAAAACGGCGTATGTCATGCACTTTTTCCCGAAAAAGGTTTTATCAGACCGGGTTTTACCGTTATCATGGGCGATTCCCATACCTGTACTTATGGAGCTTTCGGCGCTTTTTCCGCGGGTATCGGATCTACTGATCTGGCTGTTGGTATTCTGAAAGGCGTATGCAGGCTGGAGCGTCCGATAACCATCAGGATAGATGTCAGGGGCAAGCTTGGCGAATATGTTTATGCCAAAGATCTTATTCTTGAAATAATACGTCTGCTTACGGTAAACGGCGCTACCAACCGGGTGATAGAATTTTCCGGCCCGGCCGTAACTGCCCTTTCCATGGAAGCGCGTATGACTTTAAGCAATATGGCTGTTGAAGCCGGGGCTACCTGCGGAATCTGTGAGCCTGATAAAACTACCGCAGAATATCTCTGGCCTTTTATTAAAAATGAATATAAAAACATAGAAGCTGCAGATAAAGCCTTTTCCGTCTGGCGTTCGGATCCTGATGCAAATTATGAAAAAACAGTCAGTGTTGATGCCGATAAAATTGAACCCAAGGTTACTTTCGGCTATAAACCCGATCAGGTTAAAAATATCAGAGAGATGAATGATGTTAAAATTGATCAGGTATATATCGGTTCCTGCACCAACGGACGAATTGAAGATTTACGGGAAGCTGCCGGATTTCTTAAAAAAAAACAGATAGCCCCGGGCGTACGGGGAATTGTTTCTCCTGCCACGCCGGCGGTATATTCCGCTGCGCTTAAAGAGGGTCTGCTTGAAATTTTTATGAACAGCGGTTTCTGCGTTATTAATCCTACCTGCGGGGCTTGTCTGGGCATGAGCGCCGGGGTATTGGCTGAAGGCGAGGTCTGTGCTTCCACTACTAACCGTAATTTCCGCGGGCGCATGGGTAAAGGCGGAATGGTACATCTTGTAAGTCCGGCTGCTGCAGCCGCATCCGCCCTTACCGGCAGACTTACTGATCCGCGGGATATCAGGTAAAGAACGGTCATGGAAGAAACGCGGGAAGAAATAATTCCATCTGCCGTTAAAGAAGTTATTCCCCCGCCGGATTATACGCAGCCGGTTTATACCAAAGAGCGCGATGAAATTGCCAGTTCCCTGGGTTTTTTTGATGTTGATTACAGGCTCTGGCACGAGATCTGCGTTTATTCTGCCGAAAAAATAAAAAATGCAATTATCGATTTTGAAAAACTTTCAGATTATGTACTGGAACTAGGCATCAGCGGTCTTACTATCGGCGGAAATGTCAGAGCCAAACTGCGCCAGTTTTTTTCCAATCTGGCAGCCAGGGATTATTGCATCATCAGATCCTTGGCTGCTGATCAGAAAACTCCTAATATTATTGTATTAAAAAACAAGGGGCAGCGGGTATCTTCCCTGCTCTATTCCGATCTCAGGGAATTTTTACGGAATTATTACCGCACTACTGCGCAAATCGGTGAAAATAACCATTTTGCCGGAACTGCTGATTTAACCAGACATCTGAATCTCAAGCCCGAAGAAAATATCGATAATCTGCTGAATACCCTGCGGCTTAACGAACTGGGCATCAGGCATTCAGAATCCCCCGACGGCTGCAATCTGTTCCGGCTTGATTTTAATGAAAAGGGAATCGAACCTTTTGATATTCTGATTTATTATGAAAATGATTTTAACGGTTTTTTTAAAAAAATCATTCTTGACTGCATCAGCCGTCATTATAATGAAGCCCTGATTAATTCGGTAAGCCGGGAATATGAAAAACGCTATAAAAAAAAAGAAAGCGCCGGTATTTCATCTCCAGAACAGAATTTTAAAAAAATGTTTGAGCAGATGTATTTTATAGGTACCCCCGAAGGCCCGGATTTAAAAAATGAAAATTGCTACAAATGGGCTTTTGTACTAAAAGAAACCCTGCTGTTTACACTGCTCAACAAGTCCGACCGGCTCTATTATGTTTTCCAGGCTGCCTGCCTGCTTTATTATTATCTTTTTAATGTTTTTCTTGAATCTACCAACCAGGATTTACATGAAAAAAACAAAAAATCCGATGTAAAGGCGTTATTTAACCAGCTGCTGCTTAATCCCAAAGAGCGTGATGAAAGCGGACGTACTCTCTATCGTACCGTAAGCATGGATGAAATCAGGCAGTTCCGCGATTTTTCCCGCAAGCAGACTATCGGCGAAAAATATTCAGCCGAGGAAATCAGATCCATGATGGGGCTTATGAGCGAAGTTCAGGAAGCAAACTCCATCGGTTTTGAGGTTTTACGTATTGACCGTGATTCCATTCCCGAATACTGTCACCGCTGGCGGCTGATAGACGTGTTCAGCGCTGAAATTATACGTGAAGGAGCGCGCCTGCAGAAAAAACTGGAAATTTTATGGTCGCAAAATCCCAAAAAAATTCCAAAGCGCAGCCAGTTAAAAATTACCGAAGATGATTTAAGCGGCTATTTTAAACGTCTTTTTTCTATTATTGACACTATCCGCAAATCTAACGGGATGGAAATTCTGGTAGACACTCTTTTTCCCTCCAAATTTGATTATGAAGAATATGGCCTGCAGAACAGTAATCTGGTATTAAATTCATATTCGCCCAGAGAAAAGGCCGAAAAAATAAAAATTTTTATTGACGATGTACTTTATCAGAACCGGCAGTTTTTATTAAAAGAGTTTGCCGATATTTTCGGGCTGGATTACGCCAGTATGAAGCAGAATGCCAAAGCCGCATCCCGCCGTATAAAAAAACGCGGCAAGAAAAGCGGCCTGTTTGAAGGTTTTTTTGATGCCGCGGACGACAGCTCCAATCCGCTGCTTGGAATAATTTTCTGGTTTTTTGGCGCTTTAGGCTCGATTTTTTCCTTCGGCAGAAAAAAATTATCATCGGTTACCCGCAGGCTGGGAGAGCTTAACGAGGCCGATGCCCTGCTGTATGAACTGCGTTCCCTGCATGAACCGAAAAAAATCTCTATTTTTCTGGAAAAATATCAGAATCATCCCGATTATGAATATCTTTATTCCATGGCCCAAAAACAGCTGCAGGAAATAAAAAACAGAAAACACAGCGCGGTTCATACTGCTGTTGTCAAACCCAAGGCTTCATCCCACAGCCGTTCTCACAAACAGACTCTGAAGGAAATTGCGCCCATTGCCAATAATCCTGAAGAACTGGAAAAAATGATTGGGGCCCTGCACGAGCAGTGGAATATGAAAATCGGAGCAGCGCGCGATAGTTTACGCCGCGAAATAGATTATATCATCACAAAAATTTCCGGGCGTTTTGATATTAACGAGTTCCGCCAGACCAATTCGGCAAAATTTGCAGAAAATATATATAATAATAATTCCATATTCAAGACTGTCAAAAATGAAAAAGCCCTGAGACAATATATATATTACCGGGCGGTGGAAATAAAACTGCAGCAGCCCTGATAGAAGAAAGGCAGATATTAATATTAAATTTTAGTTTTTAATTTTAACGCTTTAAAACCGGAGAAATATATGACCAGGATAAAAAAAAAAATTATACCGTCATCTTTAAATATTCAAAAAAAAATATTAGATGAGATAAAATTACGTCTAAAAAATATTTATTTTCCCAAGGCAATTTATATTTTCGGCTCTTATGTATGGGGAACGCCTGGTATCGATAGCGATTTGGATATTGCAGTTATTATTAAAGAAAGCAGCGCTAAACCCTATAAACGGGTTTATCAGGGTATTGAGGCTTTATGGGATATTAAACAAACAGTAGATCTTCATGTCTATACTGAAACAGATTTTTTTTTGAGAGCTGCACATCCTTCGTCGCTGCAGCATAAAATCGAAAACAGAGGAATAAAAATCTATGATGCCGCATGAGGAATGGCTGATCAAGGCTGAACATGATTTACAGGCAGCCGTAATGCTTAAGAGCAATTCTAACTTGCTTGACACTTCTGTTTATCACACGCAGCAATGCGCTGAAAAAGCGCTTAAAGCATTTTTAGTTTATCACAAACGAGAAATTGAAAAAACTCATCATCTCAAACCGCTTCTTGATGCCTGCAGCGCTATTGATCATGAGTTTTTTATTTTAAAAAAAGATGTAATTTTTTTAAGTCCTTTCGCGGCAGAATTCCGGTATCCGGGAGAATGTTTAATACCTGATGAAAGTGATGTGATGTCAGCAATAACATCAGCAGAAAAAATACTGTATTTTATAAAAAGAAAATTTTTATAAATATGTTAATAGTATTGTTTTGCCAATAATCCCTAGGCTTTTTTAAATAAGTTCAAAATGCGCTTTATCAATATTAGCAAAGCCTGCGAACATAATCTTAAATCCATAAGCGCCCGGATTCCCCGGGAGCATTTTACGGTAATTACCGGGCCTTCGGGCTCGGGTAAATCAACCCTTGCGTTTGATGTGCTTTACAATGAAGCTAACCGTAAATTTTTAGAAGCCCTGTCACTTAAGTCAAGACAGATTTCCAGCCAGATTGAAAAGCCGCATGTTGAATCTGTCACCGGTATTTCTCCGGCCATTGCCATTGAACAGAAAAAGCTCTCAGGCAGTATACGTTCCACCGTGGGAACCGTAACCGAAATCTATAATCTGCTGCGCGTACTTTTTGCCAATCAGGCCCAGGCTCATTGCCCCGGCTGCGGACGCATGATCAGTGCAGCGCCTCTGGATCGCATAATATCTGAAATCCGCTCACTGCCGGAGGGAGAAAAAATCCAGATACTTGCGCCTGTGGTAAAAAAACGGCGGGGAAATTTCCGGGGTGTGCTTGATTCCCTGATAAAAAAAGGTTATCTGCGTTTTGAAATAGACGGAAACACCTATTTGGCCGAAGATCTTCCGGAACTGGCGGAAGAACAGGCGCATGATATAAATGTAATTGTCGATCGTCTGGTAATGAACAGCGGACATAAAGAACGATTAGCTGAAGATACGGAAAACAGTCTTGCTCTTTCCGGAGGCTATGTGCTGGTACGCCGCCCCGGGAAGGAACTTTTTTTTTCCCAGAAATATTCCTGCCCGGATTGTAATCTGTTTTTTGAAACTCCTTCCCTGCGTCTTTTTTCCTTTAATAACCCTGCCGGCGCCTGCCCGGAATGCCGGGGAACCGGTAAAGCCATGAAATTTTCAGGTAAGCGCATGCTTGACATGGAAAAATCATTAAACGAGGGAGCGGTTTTATATTTTTCTTCAGCAAATGGAAAATGGATAATGACCTGGCTGGGAGCTCTTGCCAAATTCGGAGATTTTACACTTGACGAACCCCTTAAAAATCTCACCGCAAAACAGCTTGACATTCTGCTTTACGGAACAGGAGAAAAGAAAGTCGATTTTTCCTATAAAAGTGAAAATTTCAGTGTTAAACAGACCCGGGCGCTGGAAGGAATTATCACCCAGGCCCAGAGGCGTTTTAAACAGACAAAATCGGAATTTATACGCAGGCAGCTTGAAGGTTTTATGGAAAAAACCGAATGCGGAAAATGCCGCGGGCAGAGACTTAACCCCTGGGCTCTTTCCTGCCTGATAAATCAAAAATCAATCGCTGATCTTTCCTCGCTGCCGGTAACGGGCCTGTATGATTTTTTTTCCGATCAAACCTTAGCTGCACATGAGCCGTCAGCCAAACTGCTTGGTGAAATCAGGGAGCGCCTTAAATCCCTGATCGATATCGGCCTCGGTTATCTCTCCCTGGACCGCAGTATGCCCGGCCTTTCCGGCGGAGAGGAGTCTCGCCTGCGCCTTTCATCGCAGATTGATTCCGGCCTGACAGGAGTAACCTATATCATCGACGAACCGACCAGCGGGCTGCATCATAACGACGCTGCGCGGCTGGTAGAAAGCATAAAAAAAATCGTACAAAGGGAAAATACCGCTCTGGTCATTGAGCATGATCCGGCTGTAATACGCAGCGCGGATTATATTCTGGAAATGGGAGAAGGCGCTGGACAAAAAGGCGGTNNCACAAGTCTTACCGCCCGGTATGTTTATGGTCAACAGGCGCAGAGCCTGCGGGAAAAGAAGCAGCGCAGACTGCCGGGGAAAAAATTCATCAAGCTCAGCGGAGCAGAAGAAAACAATCTTAAAAATATCAGTGTCAGTATACCCCAGAATCTCTTTACCGTGATCTGCGGAGTGTCGGGTTCGGGTAAATCCACACTGGTGGATCAGATATTGTACCCGGCTCTGGCCAATAAAATCATGGGAGCCAAAAAAGATACGGGAAAATTTAAAAAAGTTGAAGCCCTGGGTATCAGAACCGTTTATTATGTTGATCAGGATCCGATCGGAGCAAGCGCCAGGTCCAGTCCGGCGACTTTTATCGGAGCTTTTGACGACATCAGGCAGATATTTTCCTCGCTGGGCGAAGCCAAACTGCGCGGTTACAGTAAAAACCGTTTTTCCTACAACTCCCGCGAAGGACGCTGCGATAAATGCCGGGGACTCGGTACTCTGCGAATCGAAATGCATTTCATGCCCGATATGCATATAGTCTGCGATAACTGCGGCGGAAAAAAATATAAAAGCGAGGTACTGGAAGTAAAACTCAGGGGAAAAAATATTTCCGATGTTCTGGAAATGACTTTCGGCGAAGCAGAAAACTTTTTTTCAGCCTGGCCGCGTCTTGCGGAAAAACTCACCCTGATGAACCGGGCCGGTCTTGATTATCTGACCCTTGGACAAAGCGGGCTTACGCTTTCCGGCGGAGAAGCGCAGCGCCTGAAAATCGCGCTTGAGCTGGGAAAATTTTCTTCAGGCAGTACGCTTTATATTTTAGATGAACCGACCAGCGGCCTGCACCCGGCGGATATTGCCCGGCTGCTTGATCTGCTTGAATCCCTGACGGAAAAAAACAATACCCTGCTGGTAATAGAGCATAATTTGGCTGTAATCAACCGGGCAGACTACATAATTGAACTTGGTCCGCAGGGCGGAGAAAAGGGAGGTTATGTGCTTTTTGAAGGATCGGCAGATGAATTCTGCCGTGCCGATACTCCCACGGTCAGGGCGCTGGCGGATGAAAAATATATTCAGCAGCCCTGAAATTCCCATGCTGCTTGCGCCGCTGGCCGGTTACAGCGATGCTCCCTGCCGGAGACTCGCCTGCGCTTTCGGGGCTGATGCGGCGGTTACGGAAATGATTTCTGCCCACTCAATTATTCACCGCAGCAAGGCTTTAAAAACACTGCTCGCCGGATTCCCGGGAGAAAAACTTTTATACGTTCAGCTTTTTGGTGCCGACCCGGATACTATGGCACAAGCAGCGGAAATGCTAATTGGCCGGGCAGACGCTCTGGATATCAACATGGGATGCCCGGTAAAAAAAGTTATCAGACAGGGAGCGGGTTCTGCTCTTATGAACACTCCGGAAACTGCGGGAAAAATCATCAAAGCGGTGCGCCGGGTCTGGGGAGGCTTTTTAAGCGTTAAAATACGCCTTNNTATAAAACCGTAATACCCCTGGCTGCAGACTGCGGTGCGGATATGATAACAGTACACGGGCGTTATCAGAAAGAAATGTTTTCGGGTACCGTACATTACAGTGAAATCGCCGAAGCCGTGCGTCTTTCTTCAGTACCGGTAACCGGCAACGGTGATATAATTGATTTTATTTCCTTAAAAAAAATGCTTGCTACCGGCTGCCGGGCAGTAATGATCGGCCGGGGAGCTGTAGGCAGCCCCTGGATATTTTATCTGCTTAAAGGTAAAACCGCCTGCCTGGAATTAAAAGACACAGAGGTGTTTCCTCATTCCGATTTTGCAATCCCGGGGCTGGATTTACTGTATTTGAAAAGAAACACCTTCAGCCTGAACATGGCTGCCTTAATCCGCGTTGCCATGTTTCATTATAATGCAAGTGCGGATTTTTACGGAGAAATAAAAGGGCTTAAGGAATTCCGCAAGCATTTTGCCCGTTATATCGCAGGGTTTCCATCGCTCCGTGATTTACGTATGGAGTTTTTTAACAGTAAAACAAGAGAGGAAAGCCTGCAGGCGCTGCATAAGTATCTTGCTGTTTGCGGCGAATATTTTAAATAGAAATTTAATAATTGCGGATTATTTTAAAATATTGTCAATAATGATTTTCAGGTAATTATTCAGATTTTTTTTATCGGAAAATTCCACACCGGTTTTAAAAAGACTGGTTCCGTCCCCGGCCATAAAGGAATATTTTACTTCGCCCTGCAGGGAAAAAGTGCCGTCTATAGACGACAGTTCCAGTTTTTCACCCTCATGGAAAAGTGCGGTTTGTTCCCGGGAACAAAAGGCAAGACCGCCGATACTGGCGTCGTAGGTTTTTACAACCAGATTGATTTTGGCCGGATGCAGAATAAGAAGTTCCTGGAGCTGTTCGGGCAGGCGGTTTACATTTATTCTCGGGTATTCGCGGCGTTCTTCATTATTCATAATCAGGCATTTACCTTAATCAGGGTTTTCTGTGCAGATATGGAATTACAGTCTTTTTTCCCGCCGCCGTCAAACATCAGATAAACTGCGTCTTTTCCGGCCGGGATAAAAATCCTGATCAGGCCATAATAATCTTCGGTTGTCCAGTCTCCAAACCAGTTTTCATGATTTATTTTTTTTAAATTAACCGTATATTTAACTTCATTATCACTATAAATGGAAACAAAGGCATAATGGGCATTCTCCGGGCTGCCTCCAAGCATACTGATTTTCCAGAGGCATTCTTCATCGTCAATATATACTCCGTCTAAAGTACTGAAAACCGCGTTGTTTTTTATAACCGGCGTGCCCGGATCTTTTATTAGCGCTTTTTGTGTGCAGGTAAGAAAAAAAACAGCAATCGGAAATAACAGGATTTTTTTCATAGATTATATTATTCTGCTTATAATATCGACAAATGGGGAAAAAAATATATCTAAATCTTGGTTATAAATAATTGTAATTTTGCGGGAATTCACAAGCGTATTTTTTCGTTTAATTGATGTTTTATGGTAAATACCCGGATTTTTAAGGAAAACAATGTTAAGTGTGTGAGTAAAATTTGGGGATGGGAGATTTTCATTATATAATACCAGCAGTAAATAACAGCAAGGAATTATTATGCCGGAAAAAATAATTATAAAATGTAAAAACTGCGCCAAGCCGCTGCGCGTACCGCGGATTAATAAAACTATAAAAATCACCTGCCCGCATTGCTCCATGGTTTATAATTATACTTGGCGTTTTTATCATATATCCAATGAAGTGATGCGTTTTTCCTTTACCGGTATGCTGGGAGCATTTGCCGGATTTCTGATTGCTGAAATGATTATCCGCTATACTGCAGGTAAAACCGGCATGTCGGCGCAGCTGCTTAATCTATTCGGCGTTTTTGGAATAATGGGCGCATTAATCGGAGCATTTTTAGGCGGCGCCCAGGGATATTATACAAAAAACAGATTCCGTATGATTAGCGGCTCAAAGACAGGAGGAATTTTCGGTCTGTTCGGAGGAATGATATCGGGTTTAATTGCCAATTTTTTATATGGTTTTATTCTGTCTAATATGCAAAGCCCCGGATTATTTCAGCAAATGGCAGCCCGTACTGCCGGCTGGGCTGTTTTTGGCATGCTTTTAGGTGCTGCCTACGGAATCAAGGAAAATACTGTCGGTGATTTGAAAACCGGACTGATGAGCGGTTTTATCGGCGGGGCCATTGCCGGTCTGCTGTTTGATCCAATCTCAATGATTATGTCTGCAGGAGGTGGAGCTTTTTCCCGTGCAGCCGGTTTTGTAATTTTGGGAGCAGCACTCGGATTTTCCATCAAATTTTTCCAGGAAAAAGCCGAAGAAAGCGGCAGCAGCGAAATGTTTCAAAGACTGACTTACCGTTTGCCGGAAAACGTAAGGCTTGATTATAAGCAGCCTTGAGTTTTTTTCTGGTAAATAGCCGTTTGACGGTAAATGTCATCTACTTCATTGCCGCAGAGATTAAATGATAAGCGATTTTAAAATGAGTGTTAAATTCTCGGCAATACGCTTCATACCGTAATCGTTCGGGTGTATCAGATCAAATGAAAGCCCATCCGGAGTATCCAGTAATTCCGGCCCTTCCGCTGCCTGTACATTTTTATACGGACAGGCAGCAGCAGCTTCACGTAAAATCTGCCGAAAAGCAGATGCTTTTTCTTCTTCTTTAAGGTGATTGGATGAGAGGCCGACAAAATATGGAAACATGGTGATGCATATCACCGGCCGTTTAATATTGGAACCGGCAACTGTATTCACAAAATAAGTAACCCGTTTTCGAAATTCATCTGTTGTGAAATCCCCCATCATATTTACGGAAAGACAAAGTGTAGCAATATCCCAATCATCTCTTCCGGCAATATACTCCGCCATTTCCGGTTCACAATGACAGGATCCGCTCATACCAAGGTTGATCAGATCCATCCCCAGGGCTCGTGCGGTCTGGGCAGCGTAGGCCAGATGCGGACGGGTGGCTGCGCCTCCCTCGGTAATGGAAGTACCATAAGCCAGATACCGTTTTTTCGGCAGCAGAGATAGTTCAGGCGGACGCAGATTTTCTCCTTCGGCTTTAAAAAATACGATATTTTTCCGCGGCAGCAGAATACGAAACACCCGGGGATCAAACGCATAATGCCTGCCGGGTTTCAGGCATCTGATATTTTCGGGAATTTCAAATTCATAGGTAATCGGCGAACCAATTATCGGATAGGAGGCCGGACTGATAAAATTTCCATATGCTACATGAAAAACATCATCACCGTTAGCCGAAGAAAGCGAAATCTTCGCCCGCGGCGAATCACAGATAAACCTGATTTCGGAATTAGCCGAAGAAAGCGATCTGAGTTGTGCACCTTCATTCAGAAATTTCCGGACATTTTCCGGTACTCGCTGCATCTGCAGACTTCCGTTCCATAATTTTTTCACTTCGGCAATATTATGCATTTCTACATTTTCACAAATCATAAATATCCTCCATGTCTGATTATACACTGATCTGCTTCATTGCTGAACAGAAGACGAAATATTAAAAAGTACCAGTTTTTTACAATAAACCGCGGTCTTCTGTTTAATATGGGATATATTTATCTCACAAATTTCCACTTTCATTTTTCTGGGAATTTGAGAAAAGACAAAATGCGGAAATAGTATTCGAAATGCTTATTATTACGATAATGAAAGTTCCAGCGAAAAGACTCCAGATCTGTTTCCTTTTTTTATCACCCAAAAGAAAACCACCAGTTCTGCTGGTGGTAGTTTATACCTTATGGAACCGATACCGAAATTTTAATAATCTGGGATTTATGTAATAATGGTTTCCGAAGCATCTGATAATTTTGTCAGTCTGCAGGCAGCCGATTTTATCGGCTGCCTGTGAGCTGTTTACCTGAAATACTGGAAAATAAAATAGATTTTTTTTGCCGGCTCGTCGTAAATTTCGACACCGACATCCGTAAATTTATATTTTTTTTCCAATGCTGCTTTGGATATAGCCGGATAGGCTTTCATAGGCCCGATCATATAGGACATAGCGTTTTTTATCGGAAATTCAACAACCAGACTATCCGCTTCCTTTAATTCATCAAAGGCCAGCTTTTCTTTTAATACCGGCAATTTTGCAAGATCAGCTCCCTCGATTATGCAGCCGCATTTGCTTCTGAGTTCCGCTGCAGGCACCTTGGCAGGATCATCAAAATAAATTCCAATGCCTTTTTCAGGATTGCATCCTTCCGCTTTTACAATTTTATAAACCTCGTCAAATACGGTTTTGGTGTTCATGTAAGGGCCTTTGAATTCCCTGTACACATAACTGTACGGACCTGTTCTGCGCTCCACAACCTCGACCTTGCGGAAATAACCGAGTGAAGCGAGAAAAACCAGAATGGCTGCAGCAATAATAACAACAGTCACTCCGATAATCGTTAATACTTTCTTCATTTTGTTCTCCTTTTAATT
>DNNS01000209.1:3315-4041 GCA_003497555.1 Spirochaetia bacterium | reverse complement strand
TTTTTATTTTTTGTCCGGTTTTCACAAGAGATTTTTCAAGGTGAAAATAGGATGTATACAGCCCCATACCGTGATTGATAATAACCAGATTTCCCCTGATATCGGCAAAACCGCTGAAAACAACTATACCATGATTGGGCGCATAAACCTGAGCCCCTGACGGCATTAAAAAATCAATGCCGCGGTGAAAAGACTGAACCCCGGTAACAGAATTAGAGCGGTGAACTGCAAAATCCGAAGATACCGGAGCATGTCCGGCCGGTGAAATAAAATTTCCTTTCCAGTATGGTTCGGTAAATGCCTTGTAAAATTCATGAAAAGATCGGCTTTCCGATATTATTTTTTTCCGGTCTGAAACCATCGCAGCAGCTGTTTGGTTAGTAAAAGTAATCAGCCGGGTTTCGGTTTTACGCATATTAACCGGAAAGGAATACCGATAATTACTGTGCTCGGTCATAAAGACAAGTTCAAGTTTCCCGGAAAAAAACTCAACATCGGAACCAGTGAAAAGGTGNNAATTTGCCGTTTTTTTCATGATAAACAACCGCTGATTTTCCATTCTGCCTTGTATTGGTCAGTTTTTCATTACGGCAAAAACCGAAAATATAAATTAAATCGCCGGAAAAAATATTGGTTGAAGAAAAAAAAACCTCAAAGCCGAACAAGGCCTGAAAAACCAGGATATAAATGAGTGATTCAGGTTTCAAAATGATGAGTATGTTTTAT
>DNNS01000209.1:0-3298 GCA_003497555.1 Spirochaetia bacterium | reverse complement strand
TCTGGGCCCATTTCGACATCCTGTAATTGTTTCAAATCGACAGCTTGAATATCATTGCTTTGTGGTATAACTAATCCAGGGCTGTTTTCCAGATATTCTTTAAAACCGAAACAGGACTGTGGATCAGCAGTTTTTCCGCATAACAGATTTCAAGATCGGGCCGCGGTAAAGTTGTGCCTATACGCCGGCAGTTTTTACCCATAATGCCGGCAAATCGGTCTTCGTTTTTAACACTGACTTCAGCTATCAATCTTCCGCAGGATTCCGAATAAAGAATTTCAGCCGGAAGCATGGAATGCGGGCCCGCCAGGGCAATATCCGCCTGGCAGCCGATCATGTTTCCAAAACAGCATTCGGTCAGGGTAACTGCCAGCCCGCCGTCGCTTATGTCATGGCAGGACAGTACCAGGCCGCGGCGAATAGCCTTGTATAATTTTTTATATACTTCGAAATTTTCACTGCCGGTCTGAGGCACACGGTTACCGGTAAATCCCATAAGGTTAAAAAGTTCGCTTCCTCCGAGTTCGGCATGGGTTTTACCGATTAAAAAAACAGATGAGCCGGTTTGTTTAAAATCAGCGGACAGCGTTTTTCTGATATCGGGAATTTTGGCCATACAGGTAACTAACAGGGTGGGAGGAATTGATATTTTATTGCTGCCGCGGCCGTAATCGTTTTTCATGGAATCTTTTCCGGATATAAGGGGAATATTGTATTCAGTGCAGATATTATAAAGTCCGCGGCAGGCTCGTACCAGCTGGGCAAGTTTATATTCCCCGTCAGGCGTGTCTGCAGACTGTACAGGATCCGGCCAGCAGAAATTATCCAGGCCCCAGATCTTTTCCGGATCTCCTCCGGCTGCAGTAATGTTGCGCACCGCTTCATCCACACAGGCGCGGCTCATGGCTTCAGTATCAATATCGCTGTAACGGGGATTCATTCCGCAGGCTACAACCAGCCCTTCGCAAGAGTTAAAAAGCGGTTTGAGCACAGCAGCATCATTGGGCCCGTCAAAGCATATTCCCCCGAAAGGTTTTATAATACTCTGCCCCTGTACTTCATGATCGTACTGTCTTACCCATTTCTCTTTGGAAGCGATGTTTTTTCTGCCCATCATTCTTTTAAGAAGAACGGTTTGATCAATGTTGTTTATTTCTTTTATATCGGGTTCAGGGAATACCGGTTTTTCCCAGCGCGCTGTAAGTTCCATTTTGGGCAAGCCGTTATGCAGAAAATCANNACTGAGCCTGCAGACGGTTATTCCATTCATCAAAGCATGAAAATAGCCGCTGTCTGTAAATTTTCCCAGAACAGAGGCTTCTACCTGCCGATTACGGGCGAGTTCTAAAAACCGGTCAAGAGTCTGATCAGGGACAGAAACCGTCATGCGTTCCTGGGCTTCGGACAGGAGTATTTCCCAGGGAACAAGTCCGCAGTATTTCAGGGGCGCTTTTGACAAATCAATTTCTGCTCCGCCTGCAACAGCGGCCATTTCGCCGATAGAAGAAGAAAGCCCGCCGGCTCCGTTATCGGTGATAGCATTATATAACAGCAGATCACGCGCTTCCAGCAGAAAATCAAGGGTTTTTTTCTGCATTATCGGATCGCCGATTTGTACAGCGGAAGTCGGTGATTCTTCAGTTAAGGCTGCGGAAGAAAAAGTGGCGCCGTGAATTCCGTCTTTGCCTATTCTGCCGCCCACCATTACAATATTGTCGCCCCGGTATATTTTTCCCTGTCCGGTACTGCGGCCTTTAATGCGGCGGGGCATTATTCCGCCGGTTCCGCAGAAAACCAGGGGTTTGCCGAGAAAACGCTGATCAAAATAAATTGCTCCGTTCACGGTGGGAATTCCGGACTGATTGCCTCCGTCTTTTACTCCGCGGTGTACGCCTTTAAAAACTCTTTTAGGATGAAGAAGCATGGGCGGGAGAGTTACCTCAACCGCCGGATCGGCAAAACAGAAAACATCGGTATTGAAAATAGGTTTGGCGCCCAGGCCGGTTCCGATAATATCGCGGTTCACTCCTACAATGCCGGTCATGGCTCCGCCGTAAGGATCAAGCGCCGAGGGAGTATTATGGGTTTCAACTTTCAGGCATACCGCATATTTACGGTTAAAAACCACAATTCCGGAATTATCATGAAAAACCGAAATCAGGTCTTTGCGGCGGCGGGCCACAACTGCAGTGGCTTTTTTAATATATTCTGCGAACAGGGAATTAATTCTGTACTCGGCGCCGTTTTCGTGACAGGTAATGGCTGCCTGAAAAATTTTATGTTTGCAGTGTTCGCTCCAGGTCTGGGCAATCATTTCAAGTTCAACATCCGTCGGGAGTCCAAGGCTGAAATTTTTCCGGTCATCGGTTACGGCAGGCTGTTTAAAATAAGCGCAGACAGCTTTCATTTCCGCCAGGGAAAGGGAAAGTACACGCCGGCGGGAGAGTTCTATCAGCCCGGTTTCATCAAGAGCAAGGTTTATGGTTTCAACCCTGTTCGTTTGATCAGCCGCCGCAGTGTCCAAAACAGAAAAACGGCTGCCGTTTTTCCACTGGCTGCTGCTGATGATTTCATATTTTTCAATCAATATGTTGCACAGAAGGTCTTTGGCGATTTTTTCAATTTCGGCTGCTGTCAAATCCCCGGAAAAAAAATACTGCCGGCCGGAAGAAATATTTTCACCGCTGCCGAGATTTCTTTCCAGCAGATCTTCAAGGCCATACAAGGCTGCGCGGCCTTCGTTATCAGTAACCCCCGGGCGGTAGCGGATTTCGGCGGCAAAATCAAATTCCGGAATTTCAGGCTGGGCGGGGGAGCAGACATGAGTCAGGGGATCAAGAAAAAGCCTGTCGGCTGCTTTGGTAATTTCTGCCCGGGAAAAATTTCCGTAAATGATAAAAGATTTGACCGTGTACAGGGATTTTATTTTTATTTCGGGAAAAACTTCTTTTATTTCAGACAGCAGATTATCGTCAGCCGGGTCCCGGAATTCCCTGCCCGGATAGACAAACAGATGGTGATTCATTTTTTAATATTTAATGACTGAGAATTTTTCAGGATCAACTGCCGTGCTGGCAATTTTAACGGTATAATGCAGAATGCCCGGGCATCTTCCCAGAGCTGTTCCTTTTTTGATTTTATCGCCTTCGTTAACGCGCAGAACCGAAATGTTTTCGTAACCTGTAAAAAATCCGTAACGGTGCGCAATTACTATTTTATAGCTGTATTTTTGCCTGGTAATGCTTTCTATTGTGCCGTCCGCAGCTGCAGTAACTGTCATGCCGGGCATGGTTTTAAT
>DNNS01000457.1 GCA_003497555.1 Spirochaetia bacterium | reverse complement strand
CCCTCCGGACATGACGACTCCTTAGAAAATTCAATTCAATCGTTTAATCGCAAAGCTGGATATTTTTTTCTTCACGTTTTTTGCGGCTATCCATAAACACAATAAAAATCTAACCACGAAAATTTAAATATCACGAACACCTTCTTTCGTGATTTTTCGTGTCTTTCGTGGGAAAATTTAATTTTTATTGTTTCGTACCTCGAAAACTCTGTATAAACTTCAAGTCTGCAGAAAAATTTTTACAAATTTACCAAGACATATCAAATCATCCAATTATAACTATTCGTACCGGTTCCAGCAAACCTGAAACAAGAGGAGTTTCCTCAAAAATATTAGCGCTGGTATTGGTCACTTTCACTGTAAGCGTATGGTCTCCGGCATTGATACCGCCGGGAAGAAAAAAATCATAAGGCCGCCAGATTCGCTGCCCGAGTATTTTTCCGTCCAGTTCTGCTTCGACAACATCACGTGCCTTGCCGAATTTGATGCAGGCGGGGGCATCTGCATATTTTTTTGGCAGACAAAAGGTAAATATATATTCCATTGTTCCGGAATAAAAGGGATATCCCTGCTTTTCCCATGCTGTCAGACATAGACCTTTTGGCCTTGCTCTTAAAATAATTTTCTGTCCTGGGCTTAGGTATGTTCTTCCCCAGTACTCATGGTGATGAGGAAGCAGCGAAGTTATGGTTCCGGGAATTATATCAACAGCAAAATGTCCGCGCAAATAGACAGGCGTATAAGAAATATCCTCAAGCGCTGTCTTTATCAAAGCAGAGAGTTGAATTTCTCCTGCAGGTAATGTACCAAATTTCAGGCATCGATAGGGAGAATCCCACAAGCGGGTGTTTATGATATTTTCAGGCATAACCGGCTGGGAGCTGATAAAAAGATTTGTTAACGAAGAAAAAAGAATTTCAGGAACAAGAAGTTCGGCATCAGAGATTTCTTCTTCTGCAAATAAAGATAAAGAAGCATTTTGTTTAATCTCCTGCCATTTTTTGTATTTTCCGTCCTCGATCCATAAATGGAGAGGAACTAAATTCTGCTCCAGAGGACGGAATTTTTCAGCATGGGTAATTTCAAGGCAATATTCCTGCCCGGTATCTTCTGCTGAATCAAGAGGCCTATCGCTGCGTTTTAGCAGGAATGCTTTTACTTCCCCCTGCTCAAGAAAAATTTTAAATGCAGAGCGGGAGGAACGGATTTCTGTTTTTAGCGGCGAATGTTTGCCGTTTTCAGGATTCAGCATTTCCATGCTGCCTGCGTTTTTGATCGACACATCATACCAGCCTGCATTTTCTTCCAGATTGAAAAGCATGTAAATGTCTTCATTGTTATTTAAGGATCTGTGCAGGAAATGAATTCCGCAGGTTCTGATCAGCCCGGAACTGTCTATTCTGTGAATTATAACATCCGGAGGTATTAATTCTGCCAAGCAGGAGGTTAGGGAATTTACAGCAGGAATTTGAAAGCGGTTATCCATTCCGTTTCTGAGAATATCATCAGGAATTTTTAAAAATTCCTTTACTTCGCAATTTCCTAATACCAATACAATACCGCCGCTGTTTTGAAATTTATTGATAACAGGCCATAGTGAATCAGTATTTTCAGGAAGGAAGGATAATACCAGACAGCGATATGTTTCTTCATGCAAAAGCAAATAACCATCAGCAATCGAGGCGTCTAATAATGCCTTTTTATCAAAAATATCATAATCATAGGGGCTATGGTTCAGCCAGNNGCTGCTGTGAAAAAAAATTGAGCTGCCCGGGCTGAAGAAGGATCTCCCTTCCATACTTCATCCCCTGGTTCAAGCAGGGCAATATCAGCAGCATGTGCGCCCAGCTGCGCCAAATATAGAGCTCTTGAGAGCCAATCGGCAAAAACCTGGTAATGACGATGCAGCATGGTTCCCGGGCTGATGGCAGGAGGCGCAAAAGAACGCCGCTCGCCATCAAGAGATTCAAACCAGGCATGGGGTACTATTCTTGTTATGCCCTGGGAAATCTGCCAGCCGGCAAGCAGGCGCATGGTTTGAAAAGAAAGCTCCCAATTGCATGCGGCAAACTGTTCGCATAAAGCTCCGGAGCGCTTACGGATGTGCGCCAGTGAACTTGCGCATTTGGCGCGAATATCTCCGAATGTCCGGTTGGGAAAATCCCGCTCCGGACCGCGGCAAAGATTTTTTTCGCCGGCAATCGATTCCCGAAAAGGCCACTTTTCGGCTGCGTCTGCGAAAGTCAGAGTAAAATGGAGATTTCCCGCCAGAGCTTCCAGCTCATGATCAGTTCCGACAAAATCCGCATGCTGATTAATCTGAAAAAAATTACCTTCGCAAAAATAAGAGCTGCGCCGGCAAAAAGGCCTTTTTAAGGGATCAATTAAAAAAGGCCCGGTATCTGATGTATGATAACTGTATTTCAGATTATGCTCCCCGCACCACCGGCTGTTGGCGGCAAACCATTTTTCATACGCTTCGGACAGCACTGTATAGTATTGTTTGCGGATTATCCGGCTTTCCTTTTGCCCATCAAACAGCAGCGGAAGTTTTACTTTTAAATCCACACCGGTTTTTTTTTCAAAATCTTCCCAGAGCCCATTATAGGCAGGAAAATCATGCCACTCATAACCGTCAGCGTCAGAGAAAAATCCGGTAATTTCGCGGCCCAAGAGATCGCCAAGCTCTTCCAGGTATCGATCATAAGTATATTTGATAAACTGCCTGCTTACTGCCGGATGCCGGAGCGAAGGAAGATCAATATTCAGCCTGATTTCATTTATAGAAAAAAAATCAATAGTGAATTTTCCTTCCGGAATCTGTACTGAAACTATGGTTTCTCTGCCTGACCGCTTTCCAGGAATAATTTGCGCTTCTTCAGATTTGTTTTCCGGCCTTATAAATGCCGAAACGAATTCATGGCTCAGGAATGTTTCCGTAAAAACGCATGGCCCCTGCACTGCAGCTGATCGCCTTTTAATAGATTGCGGCGCTGCTTCCGGGCATAGAGTGCGCCAGGCGCCGGCAATATCATAAGGAGGGCAGTCAAGCCCGTCATTAATCCATACTTCCATGCCCCGGGATGCCCCATGGAGCGCTGCAGTTCTGACCAGATTCATCCATTTTGGGCCAAGATAATTTTCAGCAGAAAACCCCTGCTGTTTCTTGTTAAAAATTATAAAACCGCCCAAACCTTTTTCTGACATATCATCAATTGTCTTTTCGAGACGTTTACGGCTGAACCGGGAGATATCCAAATTCCAGAACCAGAAGGGTATGGGCCGAAAACGCGCGGGAGGAGCTAAAAAAAATTCCGGATTATAAAATTCGGACATTATAATAAACTTTTTCCGTCTGCTTTAAAATCAATGCCCATTGCGGAGGCAATGGTCGGCGCAAAGTCGATAATTTCACCGCGGCTGATTTTTTGCCCATGAAGTGTTTTATCAAGCGCCCCGCCGGATATGATAAAAAGCGTACGGCGCGCACAATCAAGTCTTTTTCCGCTTGACTGATTTTTTTTAAAATCCCAGGAAAAACAATCATATGGCTCCTGGTGATTTGCGCAGTAATTTGAAAGATCCTGTTCCGGTATGCCGCGTTTTCTGCCTTCAGCTACAGCAACATCGCAGCCGTAATGGCATCCGTGATCAGACCCGATAAAAAGCCACGTTTCATCCCACCAGTTCATTTCTTCCAGAAATAATTTTATTTGCCACAGGTATTTATCAAGCTGCAGAAGGGAGTGATGTTTGTCATTCGTATAAGCCGCATCTTTTTTAAATAACGGACAATTTCCGGTTTTGTCATATTGGGCAAGATAAAGCAGTGTCATTTTCCAGTCCGGATTCGCCTGCATCCAGTTAAAAGCATGCTGTGAAGTGAGAAAATCTGAAAAATACGATCCCCAGCCCATGGTGCAGTCGGGAGCTTTCCACCAGCCGCTCTGCATCCAGGCATCGGAACCGAAAGCTGCTACCTTGCCCTGCGGATATGCCAGTTTGCAGGAGCTCAGTATAGTCGGAGAATCAAGGCCGTTAATCATTTTCCAGTATGGATTGCCTCCGGGCTCTGATTTAGTTTTATACGTACCGGAAGCAAGATATTTTTGTCCATGCGGTGTGTTGCAAATACCCATATTCCAGCTATTTACAAAAATTCCTTTTTCCATGCATTCTTTAAATACCGGCAATTTACCGGCATTTACATAGCCGAGGATATTGGGGGGCTCAAGCCCGGTGAGCGGGGTAGTAATATCTGCATCCCAGTGGCCTGCAACCATGTCAAGAATCAGAATCAAACAGCGATTTTTCATAAATAATAATCCTTACCGATAATATCTTTTATACCGCAATCTACCGGATAAATTCCAGAGTCCAGAAACGGGATGGATCATGAAATCCATGTTTTAAAAGCCGGGCATAACTTGAAAATTCTTTTTCGCCGGCATGCCTTTCCCGGCAGATGTTAAAGTTCATGCGGCCGGCCGGAGCGCTGTTTAATACTGAAAACGGTATGGCAATTTCCATTGTCCATTTATCCTTGTATATTTTTGTTTTGCTTAAAATATCGGCATTCCAATCCTTGTCAACCATGGCAATACCGCGCGTAGTTTTCAGATGCCGGGCATCATATACCATTCCTGCTGTATTTACCGCAATATGAACATATTCTTCGCAGCTTTGTTTCGGATCTAAAAACAGTTCAATGCAGTCATCCAGAAAAATGTTGCCATCGCGCCGGGTCTGCGCTGCAAGAATTTTTTCCGTCTGCCCTTCCATACAGATTACGGCAATATAAAGATTCTGCTGATCATGACAGATGCGAAAAGAAGTTTTATTGACTGCAGGCCGGCCTGTTTTGATATTTACAAATCCGGCTGCTTCCGGAATATTTTTCCAGACAGTATCCTGTAAAACTTCTCCATCCGGAATCAGCTTGTTGACAATAAACGGCACGGCAACAGGAAATTCCTTATCGGCGAGTTCGGTTTTTAAATCTTCAAAATCTGAAATGCGGCCGCTAATCTCCAGGGAAGCGGAATCCCTGATCTCTTTTTCTTTAATGCCATTCATTTTCTCCCGCCATTCATCAAGTGTCTTTATTATTTTATCAAGGGATTCAATGCGCGCTTTTTTGTTTTTGCTGTCAGGTTTAAAGTTTACCGCCTCCCTCATAAACGCAGCATATTCGGAAAAATCGCGGGAAGCTCCCTGCTGCTGATGTTTCATTACTGCATTGCTGAATGACGCCTGCGGATTATATCTGGCCGGCGCCCACATATAATCTGCCATGGTATACCAGCTGGACCTTCCTATATCCTCAAGTTTAGGCGGAGGCGGAAGAACAATATATCCCTGTAAATTATTCCGGTTATATTCCCGGGGGCGGTCAATAGGAGGCAAAAAAGTCATCTTTATTCCGGCATCGCTCCAGGCTGCAAAAAAATTATCCCAGATGAGCGGAGGATGAAAACGCTTCATGATTTTTTTCCACCCTTCAAGGCCCGCAGAGCTCCGTTCGCAGTAGATCATATTTATTTCTGCCGGAAGACGGCTTAGTTTTTCCAGATAAACCATCTGCCTGGGAGTCAGTTTTTCAAACATATCATACCACAAAGGAAGCGCTATAAACCAGATATCAGGTAATTTTTTCACTTCGGAGTAAATTTTTGAAATAAAACTGAAATGCGCTTCGCCAATGTCCTGAAAAGCCTTTTGATCCTCTGCCGTTACCAGTATATCCTGTCCGATGTTCTGCAGGTCATCAAAGGAAAGTCCCAGACTGCGAAAACCCAGATGATGAAGCCGGATCATTTTATCTGTAATAATTTTTATTTCTTCATCGGAAGAATATATGGTGGGCGGCTTGCCGCGCGGACTGAAAGTAAGAACAGGCTCGATAAAATATTTCCGGCAGTTTTCCAGATATAATTTAAGCTGTTCAAGTTCTTTTTCTGTAAACGGGCTTCGCCAATTATCCACACCGAATTTTTTTCCCATATAACTTCCGGTATTGTATATAAAATTGCATTTTAACGAAGAAAGCCTGCGCAGGGCTTCATCATAATTACCGAACCATTGCAGCCCCATGGCCATACCGCGTCTTTCCATTTCCGGATAATCAATAATAATACCGGTCCAGATCATCCTGTTGCCTGCCAGCAGGAATTTTAATGTCTGCACAGCATAAAAACGCGCAGCCGCCGATTTGCCTGTCAGAAAAATCTGCAGCGGCGCAGAAGGAATTACAGCAGTTATATAGCCATCCGCAGGAAGTGTCTGCCAATTTTCCAAAACGCGTTTTCGAAGCTCCGGATCAGTAATGGTTTCAGGCGAGGCATGCAGGGAAACCGTACAAATTGTATTGCCGGTTTTATCTGCAGGAGTCAGGTTAAACCCGTTGGAAAGAAGACAAGCAGTAAGATCTTCGGATATAATCGGAGGATCGTTCAGGACAGGCAGCACTGTTATATTTTCCCCGGCAGACATGAGCCTGCCGATTTCCGTTTTCCAGGGGTGCGGAATAATTACCGGTGCGCTCAAAGATGAATTACTTACAGAAAGAGCGGTTTTTTCAATGTCTACCTGATCGCCTGCCGGCTTTATTTCCACATCATCAATCCAGGCAGTACCGGTACAGGCAGTAAGTGAACAGGCGACACTCAGATATCTGGTTTGATCAAGAATCGGCAGACTAGTCTCGAATTTTTTCCAGTCAATTGTTCCGTCTGTACACAAAATATCCCAGTGTTTAACTTTTTTTTTCTGTTCATCCCAGGCATATAAGGTAAACCGGAGTTTATAATAAGCAGCCCCCGTCCCGGGAACAACATCCCGGCATTTTATCCAGGCTGATACTGTTATACGGGAATTAATTTTAGGAGCATCGATCATACTGCTGGTCCAGGCAGCGCTGCCGTAACCCTTTGCCGGCGGAGTATAAATCCGCGCTGTAATTTTTACCGCTTTTTTACCGGAATGCACGGTATCGCTCACCCATTCCAGCTCTCCTTCAATTCCTTTTTTCGCTTGGGTCCAGGCAGCCGGAGCTTTATTGTCTCCTGCTGCTTCCTCAAATCCGGGATTAAGCAGCAGATTATCGGCGGGAAAAGCCAGGCTGCCGCTAAGTAAAGATAATAAAACAATCTTTGTAAAAGTTTTATAAAAATACATATTTGACCTCTGTTTATTTAAATTCAAGAATTGCAAAACGTTCCGGAGTATGAAATTGTCCGGCCGGAAGATAGGCCAAAGCGGAAAACTCTTTTTGCGCTCCATATCTGACTCGGCCTACATTAAAACGCCAGCGCAGGCCTGAAGTTATTAACTGCACACCCATATCTTTTACCGGAATTTTTATCTGCACTGCCCAGCCCCCGCTCCATTTCCAGGCTGCGGTTTTTGCCTCCGCGTTCCATTTTTTTTCCATGATTTTTGTATCAGGTTGATCAAGTTCAGCTGCGCCGGAGCGCACTTCTTCGTCAAAAACTATTCCCAGGGAATTTACCGCGAAATGATAATAGGGCATAAAAACAGCGGCTTTAGGCCCAAGAAATATTTCTATACAATCATCGCTAAAAACCTCGCTGTCTTTTTCGGTTTTAACTGCAATAATTTTATCCACAGCCGGTTCGCTGCAGAAAGCGGTTATATAAATATTACTGCTGTCATAGCTGAGATAAAAAGCAGTTTTGGCATTCGGCGGATTCATGGTTTTTACCAGCCATAGATCCTGGATTTGAGAGCTTTTGCTGATAATATTTTTTTCTTCATCCCTGCCGGCAAGCACAGGCGTAAAAGAAGCAGCCTGACAGGGGAAATCCCGGTATTCGATTTCCTTAATAATCAGCTCCCACTGGGTTTGGTAAGTATTTATCTCCTGTATTAAATTTTCTGCAAGGTTTCCGAATTCAGCGTTTTTAATTTTATTCCGGAATTGAAGAAAATCAGCCATGACTTTCCGGCAATAATCAATTTTTTCAGTTTTTGTATTGCCGTATACCGGATAATTAGGCTGGGTCGCTGTTGAAAATACCCTATTTTTATAATCCGAAAATTCTTTTAAAATTCCGCCGATACTTGCAGAAAACATCAGGCTGCTGGCTTTTTGAAATGATATTTCGGGGTTATATTCAGCGGGCTGCCACAGATAATCGGCTGCACAGAGCCAGCTCATACCGCGGAAATCTTCTTTAAGCGGCATTACCGGTAAAAAATAATATCCATGACAGAGTTTATCTATTTCCCTGCCGCCGTCACTAAAGGGCGGGAAAACCAGCGCCTTGGTGTTCTCGTAATGAGCAAGAAAGTTACTCCAGAGTACCGGGTAACGGCCGGTTAAGATTTTAAAATAATCAAGAGATTCTTTTTTGGTTTCGACTATAATAATTTTTACACCAGCCGGTAATTCTTTTAATTCCTGAAGATATATTTTCCCTTCATCATCTGCCCGCAGAGGATCCGTATAAACCAGCGGAACCATACTGATACTGACAGGTTGATTTTTTTTGCGTAAATATTCATAACAGCGCGTAACCAAATAAACATGTGCGCGTCCGATATTTTTAAATTTTTCCTTGTGCCTCGGATCAT